>NZ_CAWNYS010000136.1:0-6274 GCF_963878295.1 Aeromonas sp. HMWF014
CGGCGCAGCGGTGCTCGCCCTCGTCATAAGGGAAGGAGCAGTAGAGCGGCGCCTGGGGTTTGAGCAGGCCGGCGAGATGCATCAGGGCGGGGGCAAGCTCTCCCCCGGCCAGGCAGGGCAGCGAGCCGCTGGCCCAGATGCCGTCAAAGGGCAAGGCGCTGTGCATCTGCTCGAGGCGGCAGACCCGCACCGGCTGGCCACCGCGGCGTGATGCCAGCCTGGCCTGGGCCAGACTGGCATCCAAGGCGGTGACCATGAGACCTTGCTGCCGGAAAAAGAGCAGATCCTCGCCCGCGCCGCAGCCCGCTTCCAGTAGATGAGCCCCGCTTGCCAACAACATCAGAAAGCGCTGACGGGCTGACAGGGTGTCTGGATCTGCCACAGATGGCAGACTGGGGGGGGCATCATGATGGGGCAGTGGCAATATGGACATGGCAGGCACCTTCTTTCGGGGGCGCTACTCTAGCAAATTTGGCGGCGGGCTACCAAAGTGTCGTGCTGCAAACCAGCACTGCCTGGCAGGAGAGCGGGTCAGTGATGGTGTATGGGAGCTAGGAGCGCTGGCCAGCTCCGGGTCCAAGGCTATCAGGTGTGGCGGGCGGCCGGGCTGTTTGGCAGGGCTATCAGGGCAAAAAGGCTGTCGAGCAGGATGTCGTACGACACCACGCCGTTCGCGAAGCTCGCCATCAAGGAGGTGGTGCAGACCTTGTTCAAGGCGATCTTCCTGGTGTTCTGCGTCATGTATCGTTTAATGGAGGGACAGGGAGCAGGTCCTTTATCCCCCCCAGATCAACCCCCCCATCTTAGATGGTGGAAAACGCATTGCCGACCTCGACGTGGCCAAGGTGAGCACCAGGCAGTGGCCAGCTATGAGAAGAGTATCCAGACCGCTTTCAATGAGGTTGTGGGTATGATTGGATCTCATTGTGATTGCCAACAGCCTCTGCAGGTGCGCGGGCACTCTACAAAGCCGTCGGTGGTGGTTGGCAAGCCCCCGACAGGATCTCGATGGCTATGTGTTCAGCAGCAGTAGCTATCACCTCATAGCTTGCGTTATGGTATAGCCACAGGGTGAACCATTGGGTTCGCCCTGTTTGCTTTCAGCAAAAACATACAGATATGAAACCTTGATGACATAATGCGTCGTGCGGGTGTTGCCGCTGCCAGGTGCTAAATGGATGGGTACGTTGGCAAACAAGGTCAATGTGTGGGGAGGAGGGGCGGTTGTTAGTGTAAACACCATGGCACACTTGCTGTAAACCTCGAGGTGCGGATCGATATCATGACCCAAATTAGAGCTAACGTTCAGTTTTCTATTACTTTTACTTCAGTATTAATGGGGTCAAGGCTAAAATGGGCAACTTATGAATCCAATCTGTAGATTTAAGTAGGAAATCTCCTGCACGCTTTCATTCTGATAGATTAATGAACAGTCAGCAGGTCCGGCGCTTTCAACTGTGTTGTTTTGACTGTTCAAACAGGCCGGAAAGGCGCTAGAATCCAGACTTTGTCCTTGTTGTACGGTTTTATCTCGCGGCTGTTTTCGGTAAGACCGCCAGACTGGATTTTTTTAAAATCGAGACGTTGTCATCAGGGATGGTGGCAGACTTATCCTACGCTGGAGGGCATCATGGCCAACAGCACTCACAATCTGGTAAAAAGCAGCAAACTGGGGGCTGTAACTCAGGGGCGGTAGCTTATCGAAACTTCCTGATTAGCGTGAGATATCTGCCTGTCAGACACACTCAATTTTTCCTCCATTCTTTTTCGTTAGCTGAAAATATTAATTTTTTCTATTCATTTTCAAGAGCATACCTATGAAAATCCTTGTCACTGGTGGCGCTGGCTTTATCGGCTCGGCGGTTGTTCGTCATATCATTCAAGACACCAACGACTCAGTCATCAACCTCGATAAGCTCACTTATGCGGGCAATCTGGAATCCTTGGCCAGTGTAGCAAACAGTGGCCGTTATGCCTTTGAACAGGTGGATATCTGCAATCGTGCCGAGCTGGATCGGGTGTTTACCCTGCACCAACCTGATGCAGTCATGCACCTGGCAGCGGAGAGCCATGTCGATCGCTCCATCACTGGCCCTGCCGATTTCATAGAGACCAATATCGTCGGTACCTATGTGTTGCTGGAAGCGGCTCGTGCCTACTGGAATGGGTTGGACGAGGTGCGCAAGGCGGCCTTTCGTTTTCATCATATCTCCACCGACGAGGTGTATGGCGACCTGCCCCATCCGGATGAAGTGGCTGCCGGTGAGGCGTTGCCGCTCTTCACCGAAACCACCCCCTACGCCCCCAGCAGTCCCTATTCTGCCTCCAAGGCCTCCAGCGACCATCTGGTGCGCGCCTGGCGCCGTACTTACGGCCTGCCAACCATCGTCACCAACTGCTCCAACAACTACGGCCCTCACCACTTCCCCGAGAAGCTGATCCCGCTGGTGATTCTCAATGCGCTGGATGGTAAGCCGCTGCCGGTCTATGGCAAGGGCGACCAGATCCGTGACTGGCTCTATGTGGAAGACCACGCGCGCGCGCTCTATAAGGTGGTGACCAGTGGCGTTATCGGTGAGACCTACAACATTGGCGGTCACAACGAGAAGCAGAACCTGGACGTGGTACACACCGTGTGTGACCTGCTCGACGAGATGGTGCCGAAAGCGGGCTCTTACCGCGATCAAATCACCTATGTGGCAGATCGTCCCGGTCACGATCGCCGCTATGCCATCGATGCCAGCAAAATGAGCGCCGAGCTCGCCTGGCAACCGCAAGAAACCTTTAAATCCGGTATCCGCAAGACGGTACAGTGGTACTTGGATAACCAGCAATGGGTGAACAACGTGAAGAGCGGTACCTACCAATCCTGGATTGAACAGAACTACGGGGAGCGTGCCTGATGCATATTCTGCTGTTTGGCAAAAACGGTCAGGTAGGCTGGGAGTTGCAGCGTGCACTCGCGCCGCTGGGGCGCATCACCGCCGTTGATTTTGACTCCACCGATTATTGCGGCGATTTCAGCAACCCGGCAGGGGTGGCCGAAACGGTACGTCTGGTCAAGCCGGACGTGATTGTCAACGCAGCGGCCCATACCGCAGTCGACAAGGCGGAGAGCGAGCGGGAGTTTGCCGAGTTGCTCAACGCCACCAGTGTGGCGGCGATCGCCAACGAGGCGGAACTCCTTGGCGCCTGGTTGGTGCATTACTCCACCGACTATGTATTCGATGGCAGCGGTGAGCGCCCCTGGGTGGAAACCGATGCGACCGCCCCGCTCAACGTCTACGGTGAAACCAAGCTGGCAGGGGAACAGGGCGCAGCCCTCTGCTCTCGTCACCTGATCTTCCGCACCAGCTGGGTCTACGCCGCCCGGGGCGCCAACTTTGCCAAGACCATGCTGCGTTTTGGCAAAGAGCGTAGCGAGATGTCGATCATCAATGACCAGTTCGGCGCTCCGACCGGTGCCGAGTTGCTGGCCGATTGCACCGCCCATGCGATCCGCGTGGCGCAGAGCAAACCCGAGGTCGCCGGGCTGTACCATCTGATAGCCTCCGGTACCACCACCTGGTTTGACTACGCTCAGCTGGTGTTTACCAAAGCCAGAGAGGCCGGGGTTGAACTGGCGGTGACGCAACTCAATACGGTGCCTACCAGCGCCTTCCCTACCCCGGCCAAACGCCCCTATAACTCCCGCCTTGATACCGGCAAATTCCAGCGCACCTTCGATCTGGTACTGCCGGATTGGACCGTCGGTGTAGAGCGGATGTTGACCGAGATCCTGGGCAAGTAAATCACTGGCCAGGGATGTAGTGAATGCATCCCTGGCTGGCAGGGATAAAACAGAAAGGCGTGGCCGCAAGCCACCCTTTTCTTTTGAAATTTAAAAATAAGAAATAAGCATCATGACCAAACGTAAAGGTATTATTCTGGCCGGTGGCTCTGGCACCCGTCTCTATCCGGTCACCATGGCGGTGAGCAAGCAGTTGCTGCCCATCTATGACAAGCCGATGATCTACTACCCGTTGAGTACCCTGATGCTGGCCGGTATTTGCGACATTTTGATCATCAGCACACCGCAAGATACCCCCCGCTTTGAACAGTTGCTGGGCGATGGCAGCCAGTGGGGCTTGAACTTGCAATACAAGGTACAGCCGAGCCCGGACGGGTTGGCACAAGCCTTTATTCTGGGTGAAGAGTTCATCGGCTCAGACCCCTGTGCGCTGGTGCTGGGCGACAACATCTTCTACGGCCACGATCTGCAGAAACAGCTTGAAGCGGCGGCAGCCAAAGAGAGCGGCGCCACCGTATTTGCCTACCACGTGCATGACCCTGAGCGTTATGGCGTCGTGGAATTTGATAAACAGGGAACCGCTATCTCTCTGGAAGAGAAACCTAAGGTGCCCAAGAGCAATTATGCGGTCACCGGCCTCTATTTCTACGACAACAGCGTGGTGGAGATCGCCAAGAGCCTGAAGCCATCGCCGCGTGGTGAGCTTGAAATCACCGATGTGAACCGTATCTACCTTGAGCAAGGTAATCTGTCGGTGGCGATGATGGGCCGTGGTTATGCCTGGCTTGATACTGGAACCCACGAGAGCATGATTGAAGCGAGTAACTTTATTCAGACCATCGAGACGCGTCAGGGGTTGAAAGTGGCGTGTCCGGAAGAGATTGCCTATCGCCAGAAGTTTATCAATGCTGACCAGGTCCGTGAACTTGCAGCGCCGCTGGCAAAGAATGCGTATGGACAATATTTATTAAGAATGGTTGCCAAAGCCTGAGTGATATCAGGGGAGAAAATATGTTTCCCCCATAAAGATAGAATTAAATTCGGATTCACAGATGAATATAATCAAGACAGCTATTCCTGATATCCTTATTTTTGAGCCAAAAGTATTTGGTGATGAGCGTGGCTTTTTCTTTGAAAGTTTCAACCACAAGTTGTTTGAAGAGGCGGTAGGATATCCGGTCACTTTCGTGCAGGATAATCACTCAAAATCATCCAAAGGCGTATTGCGCGGCTTGCACTACCAGTTACCTCCCCATGCGCAAGGTAAGTTGGTGCGTTGTGTTTCGGGTGAAGTGTTTGATGTGGCGGTAGATATCCGCAAAAGTTCGCCGACCTTTGGGCAATGGGTTGGGGTTCATCTTTCAGCAGAAAATAAACGTCAGCTATGGATCCCGGAAGGATTTGCGCATGGTTTTTTAACACTTAGCGAGAGTGCTGAATTTTTATATAAAACGACAGATTATTATCATCGTGAGAGTGAAGGCTCTATCTACTGGAATGATCCTGACATTAATATTGAATGGCCAATTGAAGGTGCCTTGTTATCAGAAAAGGATAAAGTGGCACAGAAATTTTCAGAATATAAATGGAATATTTTATAATGGAAATAAAACTTGTTTCACTACAAGCTCATGGTGATGAACGTGGCTCATTGATTGCTTTAGAAGAGGGAATAAATATACCTTTTCCTGTTAAGCGAGTTTACTATATTTTTAAAACTAAAGATGGTGTACGAAGAGGTTTTCACGCCCATAAGACTCTCAAGCAAGTAGCTATCGCTGTGAGGGGATCGTGCCGTTTTGTATTGGATGATGGTTGTGAGCGGGTTGAAGTGCTGCTAGATAACCCGGCTCAAGGATTAATCATTGAATCCTTTATGTGGCGAGAAATGTATGACTTTTCAGAAGACTGTGTCTTAATGGTACTCGCGGATCAACTCTATGATGAATCGGATTATATCCGCGATTACGACATTTTTTTGGATTTGGTCAAACAATAAATGGATTAATGAAATGAATTTACGTGCTAGAACTATTCATTTTAAATTGGTCGAAGACTTTCATGCCGAATTTATTATATCCTTACGCACTAACGGAGAGTTAAATAAACATTTATCTCAAACTGATGCATCTGTTCAGATGCAGAAGGAGTGGATTAAAAAATACAAGTCTCGTGAAGAAAGCCAAATTGAGTTTTATTTTATTATTTTTCGAAATGATGATAATAAGCCGATAGGTACCGTTAGATTGTATGACTTCATGAGGGATGTGAATTCTTTTTGTTGGGGTAGTTGGATTTTAAACTCAGATAAGACAAAATTTGCTGCTCTAGAAAGTGCTTTTTTAGTGTATCAATTTGCTTTTGATACATTAAATTTTGAACAGTCTCATTTTGATGTGAGAAAAGAAAATTCTAAAGTAATTGCTTTCCATGAGAGAATGGGGGCGAAGCAGATTGCAGAGACTGAACTTGATTTTCTATATG
>NZ_CAWNYS010000137.1:0-5117 GCF_963878295.1 Aeromonas sp. HMWF014
CCGAGGTCAAACCCGACCTTATCATCCCCGAGATTGAAGCGATCGCCACCGATACCCTGGCCGCCCTTGAGCGAGAAGGGGTCAAGGTAGTGCCCAACGCCCGCGCTACCCAGCTCACCATGAACCGGGAAGGGATCCGCCGCCTCGCCGCCGAGACCCTGGGTCTGCCTACCTCCCCCTACCGCTTTGCCCAGAGCAAGGAGGAGTTTGTCGCCGCGGTCGAGGCCATCGGCCTGCCCTGCGTGGTGAAACCTGTGATGAGCTCATCCGGCAAGGGGCAGAGCGTGTTGCGTGATCTCGCCAAGCTGGATGAGAGCTGGACCCATGCCCAGGAGGGTGGCCGCGCCGGTCGTGGCAAGGTGATCGTCGAAGGGTTCGTTCCCTTCGAGTACGAAATCACCCTGCTCACGGTACGCGCCGTCGATGGCATTCACTTCTGCGAGCCGATCGGCCACCGTCAGGAAGATGGCGACTACCGCGAATCCTGGCAGCCGCAGGCGATGAGCGAGCTGGCGCTGGCTCGCTCCAAAGAGGTGGCCGCCAAGGTGGTCGAGGCCCTCGGCGGCTATGGCCTGTTCGGTGTCGAGCTCTTTATCAGGGGCGATGAGGTGTGGTTCAGCGAAGTCTCCCCGCGCCCCCACGACACCGGCATGGTGACCCTGATTTCTCAGGATCTCTCCGAATTCGCCCTGCACGTGCGCGCCATTCTGGGGCTGCCGGTCGGCACCATCACCCAGTACGGGCCGAGCGCCTCTGCCGTGGTGCTGCGCGACGGGCACAGCCAGAATATCCGCTATCAGGGGATTGGTGAGGCGTTGACGCTGGTACCGGGTGCCCAGCTGCGGCTGTTTGGCAAGCCGGAGATCGCCGGTCGCCGCCGTCTTGGCGTGGCGCTGGCCCGCGCAGAGGATTGCCCGGCTGCGGTGGAAAAAGCCAAAACCGTGGCCGCCAAGGTCGAGGTGATGTTCTAAGGGCTTTTTTATCACGGTAAAACAAACGTTTGCCGAGTGATCGGGCGCAAGGGGCATGGCACTGCCCCTTTTGCATTTGCCGGTCAGGCTTATAATCCCCCTTCCAATCTGTCAGGAGTACAAGATGTTAGCTGCGGTGATCTTCGATATGGATGGTGTTCTGATCGACTCGGAACCCTTTTGGCAACAGGCCCAGATGGTCGTTTTCTCCGAACTGGGTCACCCCCACACCGTCGAGGATTGTGAATCGACCATAGGCGTGCGCATCGATCAGCTGGTGGCACACTGGTATCGGCTCCGCCCCTGGGTGGGCCCCAGCCAGGAAGAGGTGGTGCAGCGCATCCTGGATCGGGTCAATGCCCTCATTCTGAGCGAAGGTCAGGCCAAGGCGGGTGTGCTGGACGCGCTCGACCTTATCGAGGCGCGCGGGCTGAAAGTGGGTCTGGCCACCTCCTCCCCGTTCGCTATGGTGGAGGCGGTACTCGGCAAGCTCGGCATCCGTGATCGCTTCCTGGCGGTGCACTCCGCCGAGGTGGAGCGATTCGGCAAGCCGCACCCGGATGTCTATATCCACGCGGCCGAGAAGCTCGGCGTCGACCCTGTGCACTGTCTGGCCATTGAAGACAGCTTTACCGGCCTGCTGGCGGCCAAGGCGGCCTCCATGAAAGCACTCATCGTACCGGATCCCGCCCTGGTGGGCGATCCGCGTCTGGCCATCGCCAACTACCAGCTAAGCTCGCTGGCCGAACTGGATGCCGACATGCTGGCCAGCTGGGTGGCGTGAACGCGCGCGCGAGCCTGGGGCGCATAGGGCCAGAAAGCCTGAAGCCCCCCACCTTGATCTTGGTCATAAACGTGCACTTGCTCGCGGTTAACCCCCTCCTGGCCGACTAGAATCAGGGAAGATAGGCGGCCACTCGGCCCCAGGAGGTCACTATGATCGAGTACACCAGCAAGCGTATCGTCTGCCCCCACTGTGGCCACCACACCCGGGTCGAGCTGGATGCCAGCCAGGGGGATCAGGAGTTCTACGAAGATTGCATGGCCTGCTGCAACCCCATCCATCTGCGGCTGCACCGGGATGAGGCCCGCGACTGCCTGCAGCTGTTTGTGGATGCCGACGACGAGCAGCTGTTCTGACTGCGAATCACAAAAAACAGTCACGCGGTTTTGACTGCGAGCGAACGCGAACAAGAGATCACAAAGGGCCTGCAGGATGCAGGCCCTTTTCTATAGCAAGTCGCCAGAAGCGAGCGAAACCAGGCAGATCACCCCGGCTGGCGCGCTGCCAGCACCCGCTCCACGGTATCGACGATGGCCTGGGTCTGGGGATCGATCTCGATATTGGTGTGCCAGCCCGCGTTGACCCAGCCCAGGTTGGTACGGGCCAGGGTCTCCGGGATCAGGTTGACGCAAAATGCGTTCTCACGCACCTCCCCCACGGTCAGGCTGATGCCGTCGATGCCGATGTAACCCTTGGTCAGCACATATTTCATCAACTCGGGGGCCAGGCGATACCACACTTGCCGGTTGTTGGGGGTGTCGATGACGGAGATCACCTCAGCCGTGCCCATGATGTGGCCAGACATAGCATGACCGCCAATCTCGTCACCAAAGCGGGCCGCCCGCTCCACGTTGACCTTGTCCCCCGTTTGCAACTGACCGAGGTTGGTCAAACGCAAGGTTTCCTGCATCAGATCGAAGCTGACCAGATCCCCTTCCACCCGGGTAACCGTCAGGCAACAGCCGTTATGGGCCACAGAGGCGCCGAGCGCCAATCCCTCGCCCCAAACCCGGCTTGGCATACGGATCACGTGGATGCGGAAGTTGGGCAGCTCTTCAATGGCCACCAGTTCGGCGGTCCCCTGCACTATGCCGGTGAACATGTCTCGTCTCCTGCTACGAAAAAAAGGCAGGTTAACCCCGCGTTGCGGCACTGACAAGCGCACCAGCTGACAAGCCAGCCCTCGATCGCTATAGTGGCGGCGTTTACATTCGGGTTAACGAGGAAAAGAAATGCAGGTATATCAATGTTGTGAGGCCATTCGCATCGCCTATAACCAGATCGGCTCAGGTGATCAGGGCTATGTGCCGCAGGCCATCGCCGCGACCATCAGGGCGCTCAACGCCGTGGCCTCTGACGAGCGGGTGCCAGCCGACCTGCGCGAGCAAGCCGCCTATGCCGCCGCCAATCTGCTGATCAGCGATCACGAAGACGCCTGAACCCGCTACAAAGCCATGGCTCAACCGTTTCGCGATGGTTGATTTTCAGGCTAGAATGCCCCCCCGCATGTTGTCTCCCCGCAGTGGGGAGACAAAAGCCCATCCGTTACCCGCTCTTTCTCTTTTTATCTGATCCACTCGGAGGTGTCAGTGCAACGTTACTTGTCCGAGGCGAGGCAGCTCGTTCGTTTAGCCAGCCCCATTCTGGTGGCCCAGGTGGCCCAGATCGCCATGAACTTTGTCGATACCGTGATGGCGGGACAGGTCAGTGCCGTGGATCTGGCGGCTGTGTCGGTTGCCTCCAGCTTCTGGTTGCCGATCATCTTGCTGGTGCAGGGCATCATCATGGCGCTCACCCCCATCGTCTCCCAGCTCAACGGCGCCCGTAAACGGGACGAGATCCGCCCGGCCGTGCACCAGGGTTTCTGGCTGGCCCTGATGGTGACCCCCATCGCCATGGTGGCGCTCTATTTCAGTCCGCTGGCGCTGCACTTCATGGACGTTGATCCGGTCATGGCTGCCAAGACTGCCGGCTACCTGCACGCCATTTTGTGGGGCCTGCCCGCCTTCGTGATGTTCCAGGTGCTGCGCAACTTCAGTGAGGGACTCTCCCACACAATGCCAACCATGGTGATCGGCTTTGTCGGGCTGGCGGTCAATATTCCCGCCAATTACATTTTCATTCACGGTCATTTCGGTATGCCCAAGCTCGGCGGCGTCGGCTGCGGTGTCGCCACCGCCATCGTGCTGTGGGCCATGCTGCTGGCGATGATCGTCTACGTGAAGCTCTCCCCCCACTTCAAGAAGATCAACTTGTTCGCCCAGCTTGCACGCCCCAACGGCAGCCGGATGTGGCGACTGTTTCGCCTCGGCTTCCCCATCGCCATGGCGATCTTCTGCGAAGTGACCCTGTTTGCCGTGGTGGCCCTGATGCTGGCCCCCTTTGGCGCAGAGACGGTAGCGAGCCACCAGATTGCGCTCAACTTCTCCAGCCTGGTGTTTATGCTGCCCCTCTCCATCGGGGTGGGTGTCACCATCCGGGTCGGCCACAGCATAGGGGAAGGCCAACCCCATCACGCCCGGGTGGCAGCCCGTACCGGTATTCTGCTGGGCGTGACTGTCGCTGTGCTCACCGCGGCGGTTACCGTGCTACTACGGGAGCAAATCGCCTCCATCTATACCGATGACCTGCAGGTGATCGCCCTGGCGGCCACCTTGCTGTTCTTCGCAGCCATCTACCAGCTCTCCGATTCGGTGCAAGTGGTGGCGGCCGCGGCACTGCGCGGGTACAAGGATACCCAGGCGATCTTCTACATCACCATCGTCGCCTACTGGGGACTGGGGCTGCCGACCGGCATGATCCTGGGTCTGACCGACTGGCTGGTACCGCGGATGGGGCCGCAGGGCTTCTGGATCGGCTTTATCGTCGGCCTCACCAGTGCCGCCCTGATGCTGGGGGCGAGATTGCGCTACATCTACGGTCGTTTTGCCACCCCGGAGGCCTGCACTACCTTGTCGCGGGCCCAGTAACAGGGCGTTGGAAGCGACAACTCGCCTGCAAAATCAACAGGCTGCGCAAGAACTGGGCAAACAGTCTCCTTTGTGCGTGCGGCCTGTTGACAGCCTTGGGGGGCATGGGTAGTATGCCGACCACGTCAGCAGTGCTGGCGTAGTGAAGAAAGAATGAAGTGGGTTTATAGCTCAGTTGGTTAGAGCACTACCTTGACATGGTAGGGGTCGTTGGTTCGAATCCAATTAAACCCACCACTTTTCTGTGATGCGTCCTTAGCTCAGCTGGTTAGAGCACCACCTTGACATGGTGGGGGTCGGTGGTTCGAATCCACTAGGACGCACCATCACAGAATACCGAGTTTGCGTCCTTAGCTCAGCTGGTTAGAGCATCACCTTGACATGGTGGGGGTC
>NZ_CAWNYS010000137.1:5127-7452 GCF_963878295.1 Aeromonas sp. HMWF014
TATTCCCGTGAGTTGACCTCCTTCAGGTTGAACCTCATGCGAATAGAAAAAGTTGCCTGATGTGGGTTTATAGCTCAGTTGGTTAGAGCACTACCTTGACATGGTAGGGGTCGTTGGTTCGAATCCAATTAAACCCACCACTTCTCGCAAATGAAAAGCCGCATCGCGCACCCTGCGTCCTTAGCTCAGCTGGTTAGAGCATCACCTTGACATGGTGGGGGTCGGTGGTTCGAATCCACTAGGACGCACCAGATTAGAAAAGCCCGCTCATCGAGCGGGCTTTTTGCATTCTGCTTTACTGCCATCGCTTCCCCGCCATCCTGACACAGCCCCGCCCCTGGTTGCGGGTGCGACGTCGCTAGAAGAGATCCAGCTGCTGGCCGCAGATCCGGTCGAATGACTCGCCGATGAAGGGCAGTATGGCGTCGGCGATGGGCCTTAGCTGCTTGTCGATGTAGTGCTCGTAATCGATGGCGCTGCGTCTGTATTCCAGCGGTTCCGGGCCGCCCAGCGTCATCAGATAGGCGATGGTGCCCCTGTGCTGATAACGCTGGGGCTGGCCGCGGCGCAGGTTCTCCTCGTCGGCCAGCCGCGCCGCCCGCACATGGGGCGGCACATTCTTCTGATACTCTTCGAGCTTCTGGCGCAGCCGCTTGCGGTAGATAAGCAGATCATCGTGCAGGCCAGCCCGGGTCTGATCCACGATGGTGCGCACATAGCCGCTGGGGTCCTCATCGTGAAACACCAGCTCGTAGAGCCGGGTCTGGAATTGCTTGGCCAGCATGGTCCAGTCGGTGCGCACCGATTCCAACCCCTTGAACACCAGATGCTCCTCCTCCCCTCGCCGCTCTTCCTGTTTTCCAACCAGGCCGGCGTAGCGCTTCTTGCTCCCCTTCTCCAACCCGCGAATGGTGGGCATCAAGAAGCGGCGATAGTGGGTCTCGTACTGGATCTCCAAATGGCTCGGCAGGTCGAATTCACGTTTGATCAGCGCACTCCAGTTGTCGTTGATCATTCGGGCCAGCTCATGGCCAATTTCATCCGCCTGCTGCGGGCTTGTCTCCCTCCCCAGGTGGACGAAGGTGGAATCGGTGTCACCGTAGATCACCTCAAACCCCTGCGCCTCTATCCACTCCCGGGTCTGCTGCATGATGCTGTGGCCGCGCAAGGTGATGGAAGAGGCAAGCCTGGGATCATAGAAACGACAGCCACCCGAGCCCAGCACGCCGTAAAAGGAGTTCATGATGATCTTGATAGCCTGGGAGAGCGCCTTGTTGCTGGCTGCCTTGGCCCTGTCCCGCGCCGCCCACAGGGTGGCGATAAGATCCGGCAGAAAGTGGCGAGTACGGGAAAACAGGGCGCCGCGAAAGCCGGGAATGGCCTCGTCCGGGTGCTGCAACCCCTCTATCAACCCCATGGGATCGATGCAGAAGGTGCGAATGATGCTGGGATAGAGGCTCTTGAAATCGAGCACCAGCACGTGACGATAGAGACCAGGTTTGGAGTCCATCACATAGCCGCCGGGGCTCGCGAGCCCGCCATCGGCAGGCAGATTGGGCGCCACGTAGCCGCCGCGATGGAGCCGCGGCAGGTAGAGGTTGGTGAAGGCCGCCACCGATCCCCCCACCCTGTCCAGCTCAAGCCCGGTGAGAGAGGCCCGCTCGATGGCAAAGGGGATCAGGTGGCAGTAGTCGAAAATCTCCCACACCAGCCTGCAATCTTCCAGGTTGTAGCGGGCGAGCGCCTCCTTGTCGGAGTGAAACAGTTCGGTGATCTTCTCTCCCCGATTGGCCACATCCTCGATATCCTTGCCGCGGCCGAGCAGCTCGCTTGCCACCGCATCCAGGCTGTAGCTGGCAAACTGCCAGGTGGCGCTTTTGAGGGTATCGATGCCGTCGAGCACCATGCGGCCCGGGATGATGACGTTGCCGGTCTGGGGATCGTTACGCGATGAGCGCCAGAAGCAGAGTTCGCGTCCTCGCCCGAGCCGCAGCCGCCGCTTGTTGAGTTCTGCGCGGCGCAGCAGCAGACGAAAGTCGAAATTGACCACGTTCCAGCCGATCACCAGATCGGGGTCGTGCTGGCTGAACCAGGTTTCCAGCGCGCTCAGCAGGCCATTTTCATCCGCCACCCACTCGATGCGGGTCTCCCACGCCTCGGCACCGGCTTCGGGGGCGCCGATCATGATGACCCGCGCATCCTCACGGCTATAGAGCCCTACCGAGAAGAGGGCCCCGTCCATGGCACACTCCACGTCCAGCGACACCCAGGAGAGGCTGGGCGTCACCGCCTGCGGGGCGCAGCGCGCCTCGTTCACTTCCCAGT
>NZ_CAWNYS010000138.1:0-3007 GCF_963878295.1 Aeromonas sp. HMWF014
GTATCGGCTCGGCCTTCATGGTGCTGGGGCTGGCCCGGCGCAGTGAATTGCAGACCTTGCAGAGTCTGGGCTTGAGCCCCCGCCACTGTCGCCGCCTGCTGGTGTGGCAAGGGGCAGGATTGGGACTGCTGACGGCGCTGCTGGCACTGCCGGTGGGCTATGGCCTCGCCTGGGTGCTGATTGAGGTGGTCAACCCCCGCGCCTTTGGCTGGCGCCTCGCCTTCGAGGCCGCCCCCCTGCATGCCATCACGGCCCTGTTGCTGGCGCCTGTGTGTGGTGCATTGGCCTCCTGGTTTGCGGCGAGGAAAGTGGTATGAACAACATCAAGATTGGGCTGCTGCTCGCCTGTGCCCTGTATGGCACGGCCGCCACGGCCAGCGATCTGGGCACCCTGCTCGGCGGCGGCAACGATAACTTCAAAAAGGCCCTGCCGGGCCAGCCTATCCAGTTGCCCGCCGACCACGGCGCCCATCCCGACTACCGATCCGAGTGGTGGTATCTCACCGGTAACCTCAAAGACGAACAGGGGCGCGAATATGGGCTGCAGTGGACCCTGTTTCGCCAGGGTATCGAGCAGGAGATCAAATCGGACAACCCCTGGCTCACTCCCCAGCTCTGGCTGGCCCAGTTTGCCATCACAGACCTCGGCAAAGGCAGCCACCAACAGGATGAGCGCACCAGCCGCCAGGGCCCGGGGCTTGCAGGCGCCAGCGGCGGTGAATACTGGATCAAGGAGTGGGTACTCACCTCCCGGGGGGCATCGCTCTTTCCCGCCACCCTCAGGGTGCAGAGCAAGGTGGGGGATCTCACCCTCCAGGTCAGCGCAGCCAAACCCGTGGTGCTGCAGGGCAAGCAGGGTTACAGCGAGAAGAGTCCGGGCAACGCTTCGTTTTACTACTCCTACCCGCGCCTGACGCTAAGTGGCACTTTGACCCTGGATGGGGAGACCCGCACCGTCACCGGTCAGGGCTGGTTCGATCACGAGTGGAGCAGCTCGGTATTGGCCGACTGGCAGTCGGGCTGGGACTGGTTCTCGCTGCAATTTGAAGATGGCCGCGAGCTGATGCTGTTTCGCCTGCGCACCAAGGCGGGGCGCACTGAGCCAGAAAACCGCTATGGCATTTTGATCGAACAAGATGGCAGCAGCCGGGTACTCTCCCCTGACCATATCACGCTGACGCCAGGCAAGACCTGGCGCGGCCCCAAGGGGCAAGCCTACCCCGTGGAGTGGCAACTCAAGGCCGCCGATTTGAACCTCACTATCCGTGCTCGCCAACCCAATCAGGCCATGACAGGGCGTTTTGACTACTGGGAGGGGGCTGTCACCGTAGAGGGGGATGCCAAGGGGCTGGGGTATCTGGAGATGACCGGCTATTAAGCCTCCGGCCATCGCCGGTCACCCCTCATCCTGACGCCCGCTCCAAAAGCGGGGCGCTATCAAGAACTCATTAAAATCCGACAACTTGGACAGGATTTTACTCAACAAGGGAAGTCAGCGTTTGATACCCTGCGGATGCGGTCTTATGGCGTATTTTCGTACACCGCCCATGGCGACAGTATTAACCTGTTTGAGTCGTTTAACTCATATGCAGCACGCACAAGGATGGCATTTATGTGGCAAGAGATATGGCAGACCATCGTCTCCGAGTTCACGGATATTCAAGATATCAAGCAGATGACCCAGATTGTATTGCGCCTGCTGGTAGCTGGCCTGCTCGGTGGTCTATTAGGCTACGAGCGTGAACAGAAAGGGAAAAGTGCCGGGATCCGCACCCATATGCTGGTCAGTATTGGCGCAGCCCTGTTCGTGCTGATCCCCCAGCAAGCAGGGGCATCAACCGCCGATATGACCCGGGTATTGCAGGGTCTCACTGCCGGGGTGGGATTTCTGGGGGCCGGCACCATCATTTTGGGCACCCGACAAACAGAAACCAAAGGGCTGACCACGGCCGCCGGAATATGGGTCACCGCCGCCATCGGCATTGCCGCTGGCATGGGTCGAGAGTCCACCGCAGTGCTCGCCACCCTGATCGCGCTGTTTATTCTGACCATCGTGCCTTGGCTGCTGGCGCTCAAAAAAGAGGGCCGTGAATGATCCTCACTCGCCATACCAATGGCGGCAGTTATAGGGCGATAACCGGCTACCAAGGTGGCCGGTTTGCTTGATGAAGCGAAACCCACAGCCCATATAAACAGGGCATAAAACAGGTATTACCCAGCAACCCCTATCACTTGGTGCCAGTAGTCAAGGATGCCTTACTTGTTCATTTATCGAACAAACCTCCCCCACTCCGCCCGCTGCCAACTTGGCTCAAGCCTGATCCCCGTCAAAAAAACTTTCAAAATCCGAGCGATAACTAACTTTTTACTCACTTAAATTGGTCGTCGTTTGATATCTTGCTCATCCGGAACTGCAGCTCCAAAGGCAGCACTCTGGGAGCCGAAACTCCGTGCGATAGCCATCTTGGTTTGTAGGAACATGCTGGCACGCTAAAGAAAATCTAACAGCTCTAATTACTACCGATAAAATCGGCACATTCAAAAATCATATATAACTCAAGACAAACATAATGACTGATAAATTAAAAACATTTAATGAAGTTAAAGAATATCTCCAAAATAAAAAGAGAAACATCCATCTTTTATTAGGTAATGGTTTTAGCATGGCCTATAACCATGAAATATTCTCCTATAACGCGTTACATAAATTTATTGAAGAGCAAGACGATCCACTAATTTCTTCGCTTTTTGATATTGTTAAGACAAAAAACTTCGAATTAGTGATGCAGCAACTTGATAATTTTTGTGATCTTATAGATGCATTTGGTTCAGACAGAACTCTTCTAGATAAAGTTCAAACAGCTAGCAATCGCTTAAAAGAGAGCTTAATTGATGCTGTTGAGTCACTCCATCCTGAACATGTTTTTAAATTGGAAGAGTATCAGATTGAAAAATGCTATCACTTTTTGTCTTTCTTCATAAAGAATCAAGGTTCAATTTTTAGTAC
>NZ_CAWNYS010000139.1:0-4591 GCF_963878295.1 Aeromonas sp. HMWF014
GCCACGTTGTTGATGATGGCGGCATCAGGTTTGGCCAGTGACGTGGTCCAGGAAATCTCACCCTTGTGGTTGGCGCCCAGCTCCATCACCGCAAACTTGTGCTGCGGCTCGAGCCGCAGCAGTGTCAGCGGTACACCCACTTCATTGTTGAAGTTGCCGGCGGTGGCCAGCACCTCGCCTTCGTGACGCAGGATAGCGGTAGCCATCTCCTTGACCGTGGTCTTGCCGCAGCTGCCGGTGATGGCCAGCACTTTGGGATTGATGCGCTCGCGCACCAGCTTGCCAAGGCGGCCCAGCCCCTTGAGGCTGTCGCTGACAACCAGCTGGGGAATGGCCAGTGGCAATTCCCGCTCCACCAGCAGGGCAGAGGCCCCTGCGGCAACGGCCTGATCGCAAAAATCGTGGGCATCGAAACGCTCACCGCGCAGCGCAACAAACAGGGCGCCCTTTCTCAGGGTGCGGGTGTCGGTACTCACAGCCGTGATCTCGCCATCGCCACCGATCAGACGGGCATCGAGTACCTGCGCCAGCTCGGCAAGCCTGAGGGTCATCATGTGAATGACTCCAATAATGTGTGCAAGGCGACCACGACGGTTTCCCGGTCGCTGTAGTGCCGCTTGTCGGTTCCAATGATCTGATAATCCTCATGACCCTTACCGGCCACCAGGATGATGTCCTGTTTGCTCGCCTGACCGATGGCCAGCGCAATCGCCTTGACCCTGTCGTGCTCCACCTGCACCGCAGCAGGATCGCGAAGACCCGCCACCATGTCGGCCATGATCCGGGCCGGCTCCTCGGTACGGGGATTGTCGTCGGTCAGGATCACGCGATCCGCATACCGTTCAGCCATGGCCGCCATCATGGGGCGCTTGCCGCGATCCCGGTCGCCACCACAACCCACCAGACACCAGAGCTGACCTTTGCAGTGCACTCGCAGGGCCTGCAATGCCTTCTCAAGCGCATCCGGGGTATGGGCGTAATCGACCACGGCGAGCGGCGCATTGCCGCCACCGAAACACTCCATGCGGCCGGTCACCGGCTGCAATTGGGGGGCGGTCGCCAGCAACTCGTTGAAGTCGTAACCGAGCACCAGCATGACGCCCATTGCCGCCAGCACATTGCTGACGTTGAAGCGGCCGAGCAAGGGGGCGGATAATACACCATTCCCCCAACTGGAGTTAATCTGCGCGCGAAAACCTTGCTGGTGAAAATCGAGTTGCTGCGCCGTTAACTGACGGCCAACATGATTTTCAATCGGACCATCAACACTGAAGGCTACTGCAGTCGGGTATTTTTCGAGCCACTTGGCGCCAAGCTCGTCATCCCGGTTGATCACCGCATTCGGTGCATCGACCCGTTGCAGCAACAGCTCCTTGGCCGCGCCATACGCTTCCATGGTGCCGTGATAGTCGAGATGATCCCGGCTCAGGTTGGTGAACACGGCCGCCGCGAAAGGCAAAGCCGCCACACGATGCTGTACCAGACCGTGGCTTGAAACCTCCATCGCCACCAGATCCGCCCCCTGCAACTGCAGCTCAGCCAGATTGGCCTGTACCTGCACGGCACTGCCGGTGGTATTTTCCGCTTCGATCAGCTTGCCAAACAAGCCATTGCCTATGGTGCCCATCACGCCAGCCTTGCCACCGAGCAGAGTACGCCAGTTGGCAACCAGCAGCGCCGTGGTGCTCTTGCCATTGGTGCCCGTGATGCCGACCAGTTCCAGCCTGTTGGCAGGCTGCTGGTAGAAGTAACCGGCCAGTTCGGAGAGTCTGGCTGGCAGACTGGGAATGCCGATGCAAGGCACGCCCAGCTGAGGCGCGATAAATTCACCATCCTCCTCAAATACAACAGCGGTCGCCCCCTGAGCCACCGCCTGTTCGATAAACCGTCTGCCATCCACCTGATGACCACGAATGGCCACGAAGAGACAACCGGGCCCGACCCGCCGACTGTCCAGCTGGATATCGGTCAGGGCAAGCGCTGGGGCACGGATGCCGAAGGGGCGCAGTAATGCATCAAGTGCGCGGTGCAACATGGGAAGCCTCCGTATGGGCAGGAATGCAGACGCTCACACCGCGAAACAGCATGGAATACGCCCCAAAACAGATGGGATGGAGGGCCAGGTCAAGTGCGCGGTGCAAGGGGGGCCTCCGTACGGGCGAGTTTGGCAGGTACTGCAGGCGGTAACGCATCGGGACGAATATTGAAGAGCTGCAGCACCCCGCCCATGGCTTCGGCAAAGGGCGGCGTCGCAACGGCACCACCGTAGTAGGCATCGCCCTTGGGCTCGTTGATCACCACCACCATGACGAAACGGGGGTTGCTGGCTGGGGCAAAACCGGCAAACCAGGCCATGTAATCCTTGCCGTAGCCGCCAGCGACGGCGACCTTGGCGGTACCACTCTTGCCGCCGACCCGGTAACCGGGGATCTGCGCTCTCGGAATGGCATTGCTCACCACGTACTCCAGCGCCTGCAACATGGCGGTGGCGTTGTTGTGGTCGATGACCTGCTCGCCCTTGGGCGGCTCGGTCACCTTGACGATGGAGAGCGGCACCCGCTTGCCCTTGTTGGCCAGGGTGGCGTAGGCGGAAGCCAACTGCAACGGAGTGACCCGCAGGCCGTAACCGAACGAAAGGGTGGCCCGCTCGATATCGGACCAGCGACGACGCTGGGGCAGCATGCCGCTGCTCTCACCCATCAGTCCGCTGCCGGTATCCATGCCGAAACCGACCATGCTGAGGGTATTGATCATCTCCTGCGCCGGCATACGCAGCGCGATGCGCGACATGCCAATGTTGGAGGAGTAGCGCAGTATGTCGTACAGGTTGGTCGCCTTGTGGATGCTCACATCACGAATCTGCTTGGCCCCGATATACAGCGGTCCGCCCGGGATGGTGTCTTTCCAGCTGGTGACGCCTGCCTGCAGGGCACTCAACAAAATCAAGGGTTTGATGGTCGAACCCGGCTCATAGGTATCGGTCACGACCCGGTTGCGCACCCGGAAACTCTGGTACTGACCGCGGTTATTCGGGTTGTAGGAGGGGGTGTTGACCATGGCGAGCACTTCGCCGGTCTTGATATCCAGCATCACCATGGAACCGGAGGTTGCCTTGTTCTCGTCAGTGGCACGCTTGAGAGCACGGTAGGCCAATGCCTGTACCCGCTGGTCGATACTCAGCTGCAGATCGTTCGCGTTCTTGCCCTCCTTGACAAGGCCAAGCCGTTCGATGACCCGGCCCTGCCTGTCCTTGCGCACCCGCATCTCACCCGGGGTCGCGGTCAGCCACTCGTTGTAGCTGCGCTCTATCCCTTCTATCCCGCTGCCATCTATGTTGGTCACCCCCACCAGATGGGCACTGATCTCACCGGTGGGATAGAAACGGCGCGCCTCTGGGCGCAGATAGATGCCACCCAGCTTGAGGCCCTTGATGTACTCCGCCACCGCTGGCGTCACTTGCCGCTGCAGGTAGACGAAGCGCTTGCTCGGGTTGGAGATGCGGTGTTTGAGGGTATTGATGTCGAGCTTGAGCACAGCGGAAAGCGCCAGCCAGGCGCGTTCGTTATGAATAGCGCCGGATTCGTGCACCGTCTTGGGGTCGGCCCAGACGGCCTCCACCGGCACAGATACGGCAAGCTGTTCGCCATTGCGATCGGTGATCATGCCGCGCACAGCCTGGGTGGCGGTGGTCCGCAATGAACGCATGTCCCCTTCCTGGCGCAGCCGATCCGGGTCTATCACCTGGATCCAGGCCAGCCGCAGGATCAAGCCAGCAAACGCAATGCCGATGAAGAACACCAACGTGCGAAAGCGCCACGGATAGAGTGACGGTGCTTTCGTCTTGGGTGGGGCCTTGGCAGATGCCTTGCGTTTCATGGTTGTGTGATTACCTTCTCGGTGGTCACCAGCGGGCGAGCCATATGCAATTTATCCATGGCCAGGCTCGCTACGCGAGAGTGCTCGGCCAACGTCCCCTGCTCCAGCAGGAGGTGGCGCCATTCGATGTTGAGCCGATCCTCTTCCGCCATCAGATCGTTCTGCTGGGCGGTCATGCCACGAGTCATGTTGGTCACTAGGATCACAGCAAAGGCGGTGATCAGCACGGCAACGGCCAGCACGACCTGCAGCTTGTGCCGCCAGAGATCGCCGAGGATCTCCCTGGCCAGATGAACACGCACCTCGCTCATGACTTACTCCGCCAGTCGCTGGGCGACCCGCAGCACAGAGCTGCGCGATCGGCTGTTTTCGGTGACTTCATGCTCGGAAGGTTTGAGCGCCTTGCCAACCGCCTTCAATTTGCGGCCACCGGCCAGCTGGGCCTCGGTCAATGGAATGCCGCGCGGCACCTCGGGGCCTTTCTCGTGCTTGCGGATGAAGTGCTTCACCAGCCTGTCTTCCAGCGAGTGGAAACTGATGACGGAAAGACGCCCCTCGGGAGCGAGCGCCTGCAGGGCACCGTCCAGCGCGGTCTCGATCTCGTCCAGCTCGCTGTTGATATAGATGCGGATGGCCTGGAAGCTGCGGGTGGCGGCGTGTTTGCCCTTCTCCTTGCTCGGATTGACCCTGGCAATCATCTCCGCCAACTGGCGGG
>NZ_CAWNYS010000140.1:0-5486 GCF_963878295.1 Aeromonas sp. HMWF014
ATTGGGTGCTTACGCCTCACCCGGGTGAGGCGGCCCGCCTGCTGGGCTGCTCGATTGCCGAGATTGCAGCAGATCGTTTTGCCGCCGTGCGGCGCTTGCAGCACGTTTTTGGCGGTGTCGTACTGCTCAAGGGGGCGGGCACGCTCATCTGTGATGGCAAGGGGATAGCGCTCTGTGACGAGGGCAATCCCGGCATGGCCAGTGGCGGCATGGGCGATCTGTTATCTGGTATAATCGCCGCCCTTTTGGCCCAGGGCTGGTCTGCCGTCGAGGCAACCCGGCTGGGCGCAGTGATCCACGGGGAAGCGGCCGATCTGGCCGCCGCAGACGGAGAACGGGGCATGCTGGCATCAGATCTGCTGCCTTTTATCCGTCGACTGGTTAATCCCGACACCATAACAAGTTAAAGAAGAACATGGCAAAACAGTTGATGATGACACTGCCGGACGAGGCAGCAACAGTGGCACTGGGTGGCCGTCTGGCACACGCCTGCCAGCAGGCGACCACGGTGTTCTTGCACGGCTCCCTCGGGGCCGGAAAAACCACCCTGACCCGTGGCTGGGTGCAGGGGCTGGGCCATCAGGGCAAGGTCAAGAGCCCGACCTACACCCTGGTCGAGCCCTATGAACTGGCCGAGTGGCAGGTTTACCACTTCGATCTTTACCGCTTGGCCGATCCGGAAGAGCTGGAGTTCATGGGCATTCGGGACTACTTTGCCGCCAATACCCTCTGTCTGGTGGAGTGGCCAGAAAAGGGTGAAGGCTGGCTGCCGGTTTCCGATCTGGACATTACCCTGACTTATGTAAACGAGCAGCGTGAGGCTCTGATAGAGGCTCGCACTGCGATTGGCGAAGCCATTCTGGAACGGTTGTCATCTACGTGCGCGTGATCCTTGTTATTGTCCTCTCTCTGATGGCCTTACCCTCCTGGGCGAATCAGCTCAAGAGTGTGCGGGTGTGGCCATCGCCGGATAACACCCGGGTGGTACTCGACATGAGCAGCGCCCCCAATTACAACTACTTCACTCTGACCGGCCCGGATCGGCTGGTGATCGACCTCAAAGGGGCGAACAACGTCACCAATCTGGCCCGCATCGAGAACAAGAGTGAGCTGGTGCGCAAGATCCGCGAGAGTTCACCGCTGGAGAAGGGCGGCCTGCGACTGGTGTTGGACTTGAGCTCCACCATCAAGCCTGTGGTCTTTCCGCTGGCGCCGGCTGGCCCCTATGGTCATCGGCTGGTGATCGACCTGCCTTATGAAGAGAAAGCCTCCGTCGCCGTGCAGGCTACGCCAGTGGCCGGCAAGGGCCGAGGCGTGGTGATCGCCATCGATCCGGGCCATGGCGGGGAAGATCCGGGTTCCATCGGTCCACGCCGCACTTATGAGAAGCGGGTCACCCTGGCGGTTTCCCAGAAGTTGGCTGCACTCATCGACAGGGAACCCGGCATGCGCGCCGTGCTGACCCGTCGTGGCGACTACTTCGTCGATCTGAACAAGCGCTCCGAGATAGCCCGCAAGGCCAAGGCCGACTTGCTGGTGTCGGTGCACGCTGACAGCTTCCACAACGCCACCCCGCGGGGAGCCTCGGTCTGGGTGCTGTCGACCAATCGTGCCAATCGCGAGATGGGCAGCTGGCTGGAGAAGCAGGAGAAACAGGGGGAACTGCTGGGCGGGGTGGGTAAGGTATTGGCCGAGTCCGATCCAAACCCCTATCTGGCACAGACCTTCCTCGATCTCTCCATGGACAAGTCCCGTGCCGAGGGGTATGACGTCAGCCGTCAGATCCTGCGTTCCATGGGCAAGGTGGCCAGGTTGCACAAGAAGGCGCCGGAGCACGCCAGTCTGGCAGTGCTCAAAGCACCGGACATCCCCTCTGTACTGGTGGAGACAGGCTTTATCTCCAACCATGCGGAGGAGCAGCTGCTGGCTACCCCCGCTTATCAGGATCAGCTGGCTCGCGCCATCTTCGAGGGCATCCGCAACTACTACCGTGCCCACCCGACCAAGGGGGCCATGCTGACCGGTAAGGGGCAGGCCAGCAAGCCAGCTGCGGTCAGCAGACCTGTGGCGGTGAGCAAACCCGCGCAGGTGCAGTCGCAGCCCGTGATGACCAACCGGATGCCGGCCACAGAACCAAACCGTAGCCGCGATGGCGGCGCCCCGGTCAGCAGCGTCAGCAGCTCGTCCGGCGCCGGTGTGATCAAGCCCTATGTGGTGGCAGCCAAGGAGCCGAACATGCCGGTCAGCAGCGTGCAGAGCAACGACAAGGCCAAGATGATCCGCCACGTGGTCACCCGTGGCCAGAGCCTCTCTCGCCTCGCCGAGAAGTTCGGGGTGAGCCAGGCGCGGCTGGTGGAGATCAACAAACTCAAATCACGGGATATCCAGATAGGGCAGGTGCTCTATATCCCCCAAAAATAGCAACCGGGAGCAGCCATACCGATCCCTGTTTTATCGCCTTTCCTGGCCAACCAGATTGCTGCCGGAGAGAGGGTGGATCGGTCCTGCTCAGCGGTAACAGTGTCTGGATCCCGCAAGACCAAAGGTCAGGAGTAAGCCATGCCGATCCGTATTTTACCGCCGATCCTGGCCAACCAGATTGCCGCAGGAGAGGTGGTGGAGCGGCCCTCTTCGGTCGTGAAGGAGCTGGTGGAAAACAGCCTGGACGCGGGGGCCGACCGGGTCGAGATTGACATCGACAAGGGCGGTGCCAAGCTGATCCGCATCCGTGACAACGGCTGCGGCGTCGCTAAAGACGAGCTGGTGCTGGCGTTGTCGCGTCACGCCACCTCCAAGGTGGCGACCCTGGATGATCTGGAAGGGATCTGCAGCCTGGGGTTTCGCGGCGAGGCGCTCGCCTCCATCAGCTCGGTTTCTCGTCTCACCTTCACCTCCCGCACCCTGGATCAGTCCGAGGCCTGGCAAGCCCAGGCGGAAGGGCGTGAGATGCAGGTCACCGTCAAGCCCGCGGCCCACCCGGTGGGGACCACAGTGGAAGTGGTGGATCTCTTCTTCAATACGCCCGCGCGGCGCAAATTCATGCGCAGCGAAAAGACCGAGTTTGCCCATATCGACGAGCTGGTGCGTCGCATCGCGCTCTCCCGTTTCGATGTCACCCTGATCCTGCGCCACAACGGCAAGGTGATGCGCCAGTACAAGGCTGCCAATACGGTACCTGAGCAGGAGCGCCGCCTGGCCGCTGTCTGTGGCACCCCCTTCATGCACCACGCGCTGGCGGTGGAAAGCGAGCACAGCGACGTGCGCCTGCGGGGCTGGCTGGCGACCCCTGAGGGGGCCAGACCGCAGAACGACCTGCAATACACCTATGTGAACGGCCGCATGATGCGCGACAAGCTCATCAATCACGCCATCCGCCAGGCCTATGACGAGCTGCTGCCTGCCGATCGCTTCGCCGCCTATGTGCTCTATATCGAGCTGGATCCCCATCAGGTGGATGTGAACGTCCATCCGGCCAAGCACGAGGTGCGTTTCCATCAGGCACGCCTCATCCACGACTTCATCTTCCAGGCGCTGTTCACAGCCCTGCACCGGGAGGCGGCCGCCAGAGCCGAACAGGGCGAACTGCTGGCCGAGACCCTGGTCGAGCTGCCGGTCAGCGGGCAGATTGAATACCCGGGCCAGGCGCCTCGTCCCGAGTGGTACGGCGCCGAGCACAATTATCGGACTCCGGCTGCGACGAATGAAGTGCGAGAAGGGGGCGTGGCTCGTGCCAGCAATTATCAGCCGCCCGAGCCGCCCAGCCGGGATGCGATGCGTGGCATGGGGGCGCTGCTCACCACCCTATCTGATGCGGGGTCCGCGTCTGTCGTACCCGCTACCCCGGTGGCGACCTCCAACGCAGCCGTTCAGGCCGCGCCCGGAGTCTGGCAGGCGCTCATCCTGGTGGAGCAGGCTTATCTGCTGCTGGCGCGAGATGGTCAACTGGCACTGCTCTCGCTGGTGCGGGCCGAGCGCCTGCTGCTGCGCAACTGGCTGCTGGAGGCCTGGGGGCAGGGACTGGCGGCGCAACCGCTGCTACTGCCGGTCTCCTTCAAGTTGCCCAAGAACTTGATAGCGCTGGTTGAAGAGCAGGAGCGTTTGCTCACCCGCATGGGACTGGAGTTGAAAAACGGGGGGCGCGACACCATGATCCTGACTCGGGTGCCAGCCTTGCTGCGTCAAACCGATCTGGTGCGGTTATTACCCGAATTATTGCAAATTATCGAGAGCGGATCTGACAGTGATGCTAGCCAGCTGGCTGAAGTATTATGCCAATGGTTGGTAGAGCAGGGGATAACTCGCGAAAAAGTATATGATTTTTCAACTGCCAGTCGTTTGCTGATGGAACTTGTGACCGATTTCAGTGACCAACTGGCAGACACGCGCATGGTGCGCCCTGTGTCGTTGGCAAGCGTGCTGGCCGAGTTTGCCGATGGCAACTGAGGGGCGGGATGGCCGCCTCTTTGACCAATAGATATGTTTTTTGCAGGTGTGCCCGCTCTGGTGGTGACCATGCAAGGGGAGTTTTTCACGTGGCTGACTTGCCGACTGCAATTTTTCTGATGGGGCCGACGGCCTCCGGCAAGACGGATCTCGCCATCAATCTGTGTCAGGCCCTGCCCTGCGACATCATCAGCGTGGACTCTGCGCTCATCTATCGCGGCATGGACATAGGTACTGCCAAGCCGACCGCCCACGAGCTGGCCCTGGCGCCCCACAAGCTGATCGACATGCTTGATCCTGCCTTGAGCTATTCTGCGGCAGATTTTTGCCGCGATGCCCTGCGGGAGATGGACGACATAGTGGCCCGTGGCCGCATTCCGCTGCTGGTGGGCGGCACCATGCTCTATTTCAAGGCGCTGCTGGAGGGGCTCTCGCCGCTGCCATCCGCCGACCCTGTCATTCGTGCCGGGATTGAGGAAGAGGCGGCCCGCCTCGGCTGGCAGGCGCTGCACGAGGAGCTGGTGCGCATAGACCCGGTCGCCGGGGCGCGTATTCATCCCAATGACCCGCAGCGTCTGAGCCGGGCACTGGAGGTGTATCGTATCAGTGGCAAGACGCTCACTGAGCTTACGCAAGTGCAGGGGGCGGGGCTGCCCTATCGGGTGCATCAGTTTGCCATCGCTCCGAGCGATCGCGCCCTGTTACACCAGCGTATCGAACAGCGCTTTGACAAGATGTTGCAAAGCGGGTTCGAGCAAGAGGTCAGGGCGCTCTATGAGCGCGGCGATCTCACCCCTGACCTGCCCGCTATTCGCTGCGTTGGCTACCGCCAAATGTGGGACTACCTGGCAGGGGAAGTGGAGTATGATGAGATGCGCTATCGCGGAATTGTTGCCACCCGCCAGTTGGCCAAGCGTCAAATGACCTGGTTGCGCGGTTGGCCTGAAATCACCTGGTTGGAATCTGGAGAGTCTGGCAATCTGGCAAGGGTCGTGGCCCGTGCCGGTGTGGCTTGACACTCCTGTATAATCAGGTTGTTATAT
>NZ_CAWNYS010000141.1:0-4710 GCF_963878295.1 Aeromonas sp. HMWF014
ATTACCACATGAGCGGCATCTCGGTTCGCAGCGGTGACTACGTGGCCGCCGACACCCCCATCGGCACCTATGCCAGCAATCGCAACGAAGCCCTGTGCGAGGGCGGCTCCTCCACGGGCCCGCACCTGCATTTCTCCCTGCTCTACAACGGGGTGTTCCAGTCCCTGCAGGGGCAGCGTCTGAGCAGCTATGCGGTCAACGTCGGCACCAGCAACTACGACGACAACTGCAACCGTTTCTGGCTGCAAAACAGCCGCAACGGCCAGCGTTTCTGTGCCTGGCAGCCGCTCTACAACAATGGCCTCGACTGAACCGATTACATCCTGGGTAAGTCGCTCATGACAGGGCTCTGCGGTTTCATGCAAGCCGTCACAGATCGGCATATGCCCCTTTGAAAGTGCTCACAAAACAGCCAAAAGGAGATTGCCGGCCCGCCAGACCAGTGTGAGGCTCTGGGTGCCCATATGGGCACCCAAACAAGGACTGACAATAATGAAAAAAATCGCGGGAATCTGGGTGATCGCAGGCATGCTGATCGCCCCGCTGGCGCAAGCCGACGTCATACTGCACGCCTTCAACTGGAAATACAGTGACGTCACCGCCAAGGCCGATCTCATCAAGGCCGCCGGCTACAAGCAGGTGCTCATTTCGCCCCCCCTCAAATCATCCGGCAACGAGTGGTGGGCACGCTATCAACCGCAGGATCTGCGCCTTATCGACACCCCCCTTGGCAACAAGCAGGATCTCGAGCAACTGATCGCAGCCATGCAGGCGCGGGGCATTGCCGTCTATGCGGACGTAGTGCTCAATCACATGGCCAACGAGAGCTGGAAGCGCAGCGATCTCAACTACCCCGGCAGCGCGCTGCTCGACCAGTATGCGGCTAACCCGGCCTACTTCGAGCGCCAGAGGCTGTTTGGTGATCTGGGGCAGAACTTGCTGGCCGGATCGGATTTTCACCCCGAAGGCTGCATCACCGACTGGCACGATCCGGGTCACGTCCAGTACTGGCGCCTGTGCGGTGGCGCCGGTGACAAGGGGCTGCCGGATCTCGACCCCAACAACTGGGTGGTGAGCCAGCAGCAGGCCTATCTCAAGGCGCTCAAGGGGATGGGGATCAAGGGCTTTCGGGTCGATGCGGTCAAGCACATGAGCAATTACCAGATCAACGCCGTGTTCACCCCCGAGATAAAACAGGGCGTGCATGTGTTTGGCGAGGTGGTCACGTCGGGGGGCGCCGGCAGCACGGATTACGAACGCTTCCTCAAACCTTACCTCGACAGCAGCGGTCAGGGGGCCTATGACTTCCTGCTGTTTAACTCCCTGCGCGGGGCCTTGGGTTATGGCGGCAGCATGAACCTGCTGGCGGATCCGGGGGCCTACGGCCAGGCCCTGCCGGGCAACCGGGCCATCACCTTCGCCATCACCCACGACATTCCCACCAACGATGGCTTTCGCTACCAGATCCTCAACCAGACCGACGAGACGCTGGCCTATGCCTATCTGCTTGGCCGCGATGGTGGCTCACCGCTGGTCTATTCCGATCACGGCGAGACCCAGGCCAAGGATGGGCTACGCTGGCAGGATTATTACCAACGCGCAGATCTCAAAGGAATGATCCGCTTCCACAATGCGGTGCAGGGCCAGTCCATGCAGCTCATCGGCAGCGGCGACTGCTTCGTGCTGTTCAAACGCGGCAAGCTGGGGCTGGTCGGCATTAACAAATGTGACTACGAGCAGGAGTACTGGCTCGATACCGCCAAGTTCGAGATGAACTGGTATCGCAACTACCGGGACGTGCTCGATCAGAACGCGCTGATCAATGTGCAGAGCCAGTGGGTGCGGGTCGCCATTCCTGCCCGCCGCGCCCGGCTCTGGCTGCAGGAATAAGAAAGAGAGATCAAACCGGGGCCGCCACCGTGCGGCCCCTCTTTTTGCCGGTTTATTTCAGGCGCCGCGATCATCGGCAGCTTGTTCTGCCACCGTCATGATGCTTTACTCAACAAGCCTAACGAGGCTAAAGGAGCAAGCCGTTGAAATCATGGATGTTGATGGGATTGATCCCGCTGTTTTCCCCGCCCGGCTGGAGCCAGACTCCCCCACCGGCCGAGGTGGTGATCCTGACCACAGAGGCGCAAGCCCCCCTCCCCGTTCCTCTGCTGGCTCCCACGTCAATGCCCGCGCCCAGCGCACTCCCCGACCCCAGCCGGCTGACCACCAGCCTGCCGCCCGGCACACGCCAGATCCAGGTCTACAAATCGGTCCAGAAAAACGGCGTGATACGCTACTCCGACATGATGCCGGAGCAGGGCCACTACGAGCTGCTGCGGTTCAACGACTGCTACGCCTGCGACCCGGCCTCCAAGGTCAACTGGCACACGACCGGCCTCTTCCTCTACGACTACGCCAGCACGATACAGGCGGCAGCCAAGGCCTATCAGGTGGAGCCCGCGCTCATCCGGGCGCTTATCCACGCCGAATCCGCCTTCAACCCGCTGGCGGTCTCCCGCAAGGGGGCCATGGGGCTGACCCAGCTGATGCCGGCCACGGCGCACGAACTGGGGGTCGGCGATGCCCTGATAGCCGAGCAGAATATCTTTGGCGGGGTGAAATACCTGTCAGGCCTGCTCAAGCAATATGACGGCAACATAGCGCTGGCGACCGCGGCCTACAACGCGGGGGCCGGAGCGGTGCAAAAACATGGGGGCATCCCCCCTTATGCCGAGACCCGCGCCTATGTGGAGCGGGTGCAGCTATTGCATCAACGCTATAAAGAGATGCTGCACACCCGGGGGCTGTGACCACACTCCCGTGGCGCAACCGCTGGCACAAGATCCCCCTGATACCGGGCACCACAGCAACCCAGCCCGAACTCGACGTCTGAATGCATACCCCTGCGAACAGCACACACGGGGCCTGTTGATACCCACGTTTTTGTCACGGATCACGCTTTCGGTGCGATCACGCGATAGGCCAAGGCCCCCGGAATGGCACCGACGTTCGGCGCAACCCGGGGTAAGGAGCCGGGGCTCACGAGGTCGCCGTTGTTAAACGGCGCCACATTATGGGCGGGTGACATGACGAGGCGACGTGAACCTGTCTCGCCAAGAAGATGTGATAAAGGTCACAAGCAATTGATTAATCAAGAGGATTGTCGTCACTCCGCAGGCTGGCTGTCCCGATTGGAGTCACGCCATGTGACAAGACAACTCGTGACTCGGTTAAAGCTTTTAGCAACAGGGGGGCGCGCACCTGAGCCGTGCCAGGCGCAACGATTAGTCTTTAGACGCGGCAGGCTTCAGCGATAGCGGCCACGCACCGAGCTGGTTGCCCGCCCCGCCATCTTGATCAGGCTCTGGCGGGTATGGAAGTGGCAAATAGCCACGCCGAGCGCATCCGCCGCATCCGCCTGGGGGGTGGCCGACAGCTTGAGCAGATGGGTCACCATGTGCTGTACCTGCTCCTTGGCCGCGCCGCCCGTGCCCACCACGGCCTGCTTGATCTGGGTCGCCGAGTATTCGCTCACCGGCAGCAAGGCATTGACCGCCGCGACGATGGCGCTGCCCCTGGCCTGACCGAGCTTCAGGGCCGAATCGGCGTTGCGGGCCATGAAGACCCGTTCTATGGCAAACTCGTCGGGCTTGAACTGGGTGATGATCTCGCTCACCCCGTCATACACCTGCTTGAGGCGGGATGGCAGCTCGCCCAGGTCGGTGCGAATACAGCCTGAACCCAGGTATTCCGCCTTACCCGCGACAATGCGGATAACACCATAGCCGGTGATCCTGGAGCCCGGATCTATCCCCAGGATAATGCTCATGGCTGCTCCGCCATGCACGCCTGAGGGCGGCTCACACCCTCATCACCACTGAGCCGGGGGCCCGGCTCCATTCCGAAAATAATGCTCATGGCACTCTGTTGCTCTGAAGGCAGTTCATGGCCGCCAAGATAGCAAACAAGCGTCCGCTTGGCTCGCGCGGCGGTGCACTCGCCTGCTGACTGCGCAGGGATCCGTCATCTTGTACAGTAGTCTGCCGGTTCACTCACCCGTACGGGCCCGATAAATCAGGCTCGACAGGCGCAGGAGAGGGGTCAGGTCGCCAGCGCCACCAGCTGCTCCGCCAGCCGGTGACCATGCAGGCAGGAGGCGATCAGCTCGCTATCGGCCTTGCCCGATTCAATTTGCTGATACCAGTGTTCCAGCATGGCGGCAAAGCCCCGTTGGACCAATACCGGCTGCCAGTCGTTGGGGATAAGGGCCTGCAACGTCTTGTCTCGGGCAATCGTGCCGCGGGTGCAGTTTTCAAGGTGCAGGGAGAGGTTGTCGCCATAGGCGTCGATGCGCTCCTCGGTGATGCCAGCACTGCGATTCATGCTGCCGCTGATGGCGCGATCACCGCTCTGCCAGCTGACGCTCACCCCGGCCAGCAGGCTGTTGTCCTTGGCATCCGGCCGCAATACCGCCTGAAAATCCCCGTCTGGCGCGCCGCCATAAAAACAGAGGCTGTCGAGCACATGGATAAAATCATCGAACAGAAACTGACGGGGTGCCCCAGGCAGTGCGTGTCTGTGTTTTTGCCAGTTAAGCTCGGTGAGCGGCTGGGCACGGGCGGCATCCATGGCCGGCAGATAGCGGCGGTTAAAGCCGACAAACAGCGGGCAATCCTGCGCCATGGCGAGGTTAGCGAGCTCCTCGGCCTCGGCCAGCGT
>NZ_CAWNYS010000142.1:0-2386 GCF_963878295.1 Aeromonas sp. HMWF014
TTTTTTCCGCCTTTTATAGCTTATTCCTCCACTTTCTTTTGTCCGCGGGTCTGAACTTCCTGGGTCAACAGAGCCACTAGCTCTTCAACAGGATAAGTGCCCAGGTCAGCCCCTTTACGAGTCCGTACTGCAATCTTACCGGCTTCAACTTCTTTATCGCCGCAGACCAGCATGAAAGGTACTCGCTTCAAAGTATGCTCGCGGATTTTAAAGCCAATCTTCTCATTTCTCAAGTCCGCTTTTGCGCGAAGACCCGCATCATTCAATGCTTTGGCTACTTTTACCGCATAATCGGCCTGATTATCTGTGATATTCATGACCACAGCCTGAGTCGGAGCCAACCAAGTCGGGAACAGTCCGGCGTACTCTTCGGTCAGAATACCGATGAAACGCTCGAGTGAACCCAGAATGGCCCGGTGGATCATCACCGGTACGTGGCGTTCGTTGTCTTCACCCACATAAGTGGCACCCAGACGTCCAGGCAGGGCAAAGTCGAGCTGCACGGTACCACACTGCCAAGCACGATCAAGGCAATCATGCAGGGTAAATTCGATCTTGGGACCGTAGAAGGCGCCCTCACCCGGCTGCAAATCGTACTTCAGGCCGTTCAGCACCAGAGCTTCAGCCAAGGCGGCCTCTGCGCGATCCCAAGCTTCATCGGAGCCAATACGCTGCTCGGGACGAGTCGAGAGCTTGACCACGATATTTTCAAAGCCAAAGGTGCCGTAGACGTCATAGACCATACGGATACAGGCGGACACCTCTTCCATGATCTGCTCTTCAGTACAGAAGATGTGAGCGTCATCCTGGGTAAAACCACGCACCCGCATCAGACCGTGCAGGGAACCGGACGGCTCGTTGCGGTGGCAGGAGCCGAACTCGGCCATGCGCAGCGGCAGATCGCGGTAGGACTTCAGACCCTGGTTGAAGATCTGCACATGACCCGGGCAGTTCATCGGCTTGATGGCGTATTCGCGGTTTTCGGACTGGGTGGTAAACATGGCCTGGGCATACTTCTCCCAGTGACCTGAACGCTCCCACAGCACCCTGTCCATCATGAAGGGACCCTTCACTTCCTGATAGTCGTACTCTTTGAGCTTGCCACGGATGAAGGTTTCCAGCTCACGGAAGATGGTCCAGCCATCGTTGTGCCAGAACACCATGCCAGGCGCTTCTTCCTGCATGTGATACAAGTCGAGCTGCTTGCCTATCTTGCGGTGGTCGCGCTTGGACGCCTCTTCCAGACGCTGCAGGTAGCCTTTGAGCTGCTTCTTGTCAGCCCAAGCCGTACCGTATATGCGCTGCAGCATCTTGTTGTTGGAATCGCCACGCCAGTAGGCGCCGGACATCTTCTGCAACTTGAAGTGGTGGCAGTGACGCATGTTGGGCACGTGCGGGCCGCGACACATGTCGACGTACTCTTCGTGATGATAGAGACCGGGCTGATCATCACGGGCAATATTCTGATCCAGGATCTCGACCTTGTAAGACTCGCCACGGGCGTCGAACACGTCGCGTGCTTCCTGCCAGGAGACTCTCTTCTTGATGACGTCGTAATCCTTGGCGGCCAGCGCCAGCATGCGCTCTTCCAGGGCAGCCAGATCGTCGTCGGTCAGGGTGCGATCCAGATCGATGTCGTAGTAGAAACCGTTATCGATGACGGGACCAATGGCCATCTTGGTCTGGGGCCAGAGTTGCTTGATGGCATGACCCAGCAGGTGAGCACAGGAGTGGCGCAGTATGTCCAGACCGTCTTCGTCTTTGGCGGTGATGATGGCCAGGGAAGCATCGGCTTCGATCAGCTCGCAGGCATCCACCAGTTCACCGTTTACCCGACCGGCAATGCACGCCTTGGCAAGACCCGGACCTATGTCCGCGGCCACGTCCATGACGGAAACGGAGTGGGCAAATTGACGTTGGCTGCCGTCAGGCAGAGTAATGATTGGCATTGTGTGTTTCCTTATACAGTGGTGCCCCCTACCAAAGGGCACATGCGGGATGGAAAAAGCATTCAAAAAGGGTGATGTTCTGGCTCTCTACAGCACTTTGCAGAGGCGCCCAGCGCCGCAAACAGCTTGCTTAACGGCACAAGGCAAACCAAAAACCGAACCATGCTACCAGAAGTAGGCGGGGGTGTATCGGGTTTGATGAGATTTTCTACAACCAAATGAGGCGCTTGCCAGTTAGCCACCAAGCAGGGGTTGCCAGTTGAAATTGAAGGTACTGCTCCCCTCCTCGGCCAGTGCGAGCTCCTCCAACACCTTCAATGCAAGCTTGTTGCCCTTTTGAGAGGCCTGATAGAGCCACTGCTTGGCTTGAGGCAGATCGACCCGGCCACTCACCCCCATCAGGTGCAGCACACCGACTTTGAGCATGGCGGGCACGT
>NZ_CAWNYS010000143.1:0-5186 GCF_963878295.1 Aeromonas sp. HMWF014
CCAACAGCCAACAGCCAACAGCCAACAGCCAACAGCCAACAGCCAACAGCAAGATATTGCGCCAGATAGTCCATCAAGCCAGCAAAAGTTACACTTTCAGCATTAAATTCCACATATTGCGCAACTTGTTGCGCAATACAGAACCATTGACCACCCTCATCCACATTCCCCACTAACGCAGCATCGATGTTGAGCCGCACCAGCCCCTGCTTGAGCACCCAGAATATCGCCTGGCCCTTACCCCCAGCCTCTCGAGGATACGCTTGAGGTGAAAGGAAACTGCGCACTCAATTGTTACTCCCCCCGAAACACTGATATCCCTGCCCACGGCGCTTGGATTCCTTTTTGGCAAGGTATGCTGCATGGAGCAGCACTTTTTTTATAGCCACAGGATCATCTGAGAAAACTTCGTGCTGTCCCTCCTCTGACAGTTGAACCAACCCTCTCCTCCTACAAAAATCAATTGATACATCCGCTTCAAAGACGACTCGATGCCAAGCTACTCTAAGCTTGTTTGCCAGATTCATATTCTCAGACTTAAAGTTCCCCAGAGAGTAATAGGCATCCCCATTTAAGAAAAACATCAAGTGATAGTGAGGAACGACAGCCTCTGCTGTTTGCTCCCTCGCCCAAACATATCTAATTTCTGTTTTGCGAACTCTTTTCCCATTTGTAGCTTGGCGCATCTGATCCAGCACAAACAGTTTTTCAAGTTCCGCAAAGAATGCTTTCAGCACAGCGCCATGATAACGTGAACTGCCTTCTGATAGGATCCTGGTAAAAACATTATCAGGGAAGCGAAGGTCAACTCTAAAAGCAAAGACCCTAGAGTATTGAGTAAAAGCATCATTCATCACAGCAACAATTTTACTGAGGTTATCCTTATCGAAAGTATACCCATTTTTCTGGAAGTGGCGTTCAGCCGCCACTCGATATTCATTAAGAGTGTCAAACATATTAAACTCCATAGATAAAAGCATGGCCACATGCAGCGAATGTATGCCTGCATTAAAATTAAGGTAGCAGTTTGCAAGTGTGCACTAGCACACTTTCATTGAAGGTTTGAAACAGTGCTATCAACTTAGCGATATGATGGGTTATGGATTTTGGTATGCTGATGGTTACGACATCCACATGTTTGTACTGTCGATCTGCATACTGTGTATGCAGTTTTATTCGGTGTTTATTTTTACTCCTTATTTATATATTACTATTGCCGACACCAAAGTATTGAATGTAAAACCAACCTAATAACTCTAGCCCCTGATAGGACAAGACTTGTAGCATCAGCAACGAACTAATTCATTCCAATTACCCGTCAGAAATTATCCCTAGCGAAGATTTATTTTCTCTTCAATCCACAACTCTATTTCAGAGCTAACCCAAGCAACAGATCTTGGGCCGATCTTGACTGACGCTGGAAATTTCCCGTCATTCATCTGACGATAAACTGATGCCTTAGAGAGTGATGTCATTGCGATGACATCCTTCAATTTAAGTAACTTCATGATGAGCTCCTTTTGTCGTCCATACAAGGAGTCCCTCACGTAAAAAACATATATCATAAAAACGAAATAAATAAGTATTACATTTTTATTGTGCGCACGCTAAACATCGTAATCTGTAGCATACACATCTCTATGAAACTGGTGTTTACACACATGGATAAGCAATGAACATGCGATTGGTGATCTTATATACACGTGTTTAAAGCATTATCATGAACTGGATACTGTTTACCCTTATAGATAGCTGCACACTGAATGTTGAAGTGGGCATGGCTCTTCAATGTTGAACCCGCCCCTTCTCATCTCGTCCGGCTGTAGCTCTCATTAAATCCGTAATCCTAAAAAGCCACTCCACTGCTGACACTCTTTCATAGGCTCATCACTCACAGGATCAATAGACAGCAATGGCAGGTCATTTCAACGACATGCTGGCTCTACCTTCAGGAACTGCATGCTAGTGCGAAGAAAACGAAGAAATCATGATGCTTCATGTCAAAAAATCACACTAAAATCAATTGATAAACAATCTAAAATCAGTTAAAAACACATCACAAAATAACACAAAACAATCAACCAATTACTAAGTAACAAGCGAGTTCCCCACTATGTCAAAGAGTATCAATCGACCGCTATTCAACCTGAGCAAACGGGAATTAAATCTAGTTTGCAACATTCACCATGTTGATATAAATAAATTCAAACCGCTGGACTTATATGTGGATGATTTATTGTCTGCGATATTTAATAATCGCCAAAACGTACATAACCGAGTAAACCTAAAAAATATCCACAGCCATTTAGGAACAAATAACATCATTGTCCCACGTGAATCCCCTGAGTATTTTAAGGTGATGGCAAATGCAGAGTGTCTAGATCGTTCACACTTCGAATGGATTAACACTAATAATAATCGATTATGCAATTTTTTATGGGCATATGTGAATAGCGCTAAAACCCGAATATATAATAAAATCATCCATAGTAATTCATCCCTTGGGGATAATAAACCGCAGTCCATAAATGGACATGAACTTTACCTACCAGAAAATGCAATCATTGCGGAAAGCAACTCAAATGAATTTTATGAAAATAATGACTTTTACACTTTTGACAATATCTACAGGTTTAACTCCTCTATACCTAAAAGCAACGATGAAATAAAGGATAATGTCATTTCATATTTTGATACATGGAATGTTTTATTGGATGAAAAAGCAGAAAGCATAAAGACCCTTGAAAATAAATGGAATTTTATAAAAAACAATGACGACATTGAAATTTGGATAACTTTGCAAGAACTAGAAAAAACTAACTGGGCATGGTCTTATATACATAAGACAAAAACACCAAGCTGGTTTATAAACAATGGTAACACACATGACAAACGCAATGGGATAATTGCTACCTTTGATTTACTTCATGAATATAAATACAAAAGGGTACTGTTAAAGAAAAACATGCAATCAGCTTGGTCACAAAAGGCATATCGTGATAAAAACAATGGTAAAAAGGCAGTAAGTATTGTGCTATCTGAAGATATCATTAAAAAATTAGACTTCATTTGTCAAAATACAGATAGAAGAAAAAATGAGGTAGTCACAAGACTGATACGAGAAGAATATGAACAAATAAAAAAAGACGGACACTAGTCCGCCTTTTTTTATTTTACTTTTCTTACGAACTCAATAACATTCCCATGAAGATTAGTTTTTTGCGGCTCATTTTCTACTTCTAGTTCAACCAACTCGCCCCAGCGTTGCCATAGCATTTTTTTCTTATCATCATGTCGCGAACGATGATAGGTTCTAACCAATTTATTTAGTGGGAGATGATTCAGACATAATTCTATCACTCTCTCTTCTGCATCTAATCTCTCAGCCCAATTTGTTGCAGCACTACGCCGTAAATCATGTACAGTAAATGGTTCCATGTCAGATAAAGAGCGAGAAATAAATCGCCTTAAAGCTCTGGTTATCGAGTCAACTAAAATTGGTTCAATTACGTCACTTTTAGGTCTATCTGATTCAAAAACGAAGTCCCCGTTTACATATAGTGCCTGTTCATCAATCAACGCTTTCGCCTGTCGAGATAAGAATACCGAATGAGGCTTCCCATTCTTAGTATCAGGGATCGTCCAGATATCATCTCTAATATGTGAAAAACGCATATTAGCGACTTCGCCTCTACGACATCCGGTCAGTATCAATAGCTTGATCGCATTCGCTGCTGGCAGAGAAATAGTGGCATGGCGAGAAACGCCACGCCCTCCAGCCTCCAAGCTACCACCACTTCCAAGATCCTCATCAATCGCCTTCCATAGCCTGCGCAATTCGGGGACTGTCAGCCATCTCTCTCTTGGCGAACCGGCACTGGCACCAAAATCCTTGGGTCGCAACAGTCTCGCAGGGTTGGCCTCGATCAGGCAGTGAACTACCGCATAATCCAACATCTGGTTCAGCGTTCCCAGCCCCTTACGGGTTTCATCTTTTGTTGCACGTCGAGTGATCTCTAACGCTTGCGCCAAGTGGGCACGAGTCAGATCGATTAGACGAATATTACCCAAGCTCTTCTTAAGGTGACGATTCCAACGCTCCTGATGGCACTGGAGAGTCTTTGGTTTGACGGCCTGGGCAACATGCTGCGCTTCGAGCCATCGCCCAAGTAACTCATCCATCGTCAGGGCGGTTTCATTTTTAGCCTTTTCACTAGCAACATGCTTGCGTGGATCTATCCCTTTCTTTACCAAGGCAGCCAGCTCTGCATGCTCAAGCCTGGCTCGCGCCAACGACAATGCAGGGTAATTACCCAGAACAACTGCCGCCTGAGTACCAGCAATCCGATAACGATATACAAACCGCTTGCTCTTCCCAGCCCTAACTTCAATGGCTAATCCACCGCCATGGGGAGATTTCACCGCATAGCGGGTAATCGAAGCCTCCCCTTGCAAAATCAATGAGGGGATCTCTCGATCCTGAGTTACCGGTTTTCTTGCCATAGCATTCTCTCCCCCCTGTTTGGGGTACCACTTGGGGTACCACAGCAAACATGATATAGGGTGAGACTTCATGAAACTAGCTGAAACCCACAAAATGAAAAATAAACATTAAAAACAATGCATTACAATCTATTCTTCAACTTTATAAAACCTTCTGAAACACTACCGACCTTGGCTCCTAAGGGACAGGCCACTGGTTCGACTCCAGTCGGGAGCACCATATAAAACAAGGGGTTAGCATCATTATGGTGCTAACCCCTTGGTCGTTTTTGGCTTGGGTGTTTCTGCACATCCCAAATTCTCGAATGTGTCATCTTTTGTTACGGTATCTCTGCGTCAGCCTTGAGTACTAGGCAGACCATACAAGAACAGCGCTTACCATTCCTTAAGCGAATGGAAGCCCTGCATTGACCTTTTCGCCATGGAAAGAGTAAATGAGCAATGGATATCTACCGCTCATGTAGCCGCCACTTTACCTTCGAGATGCTGTTTCACTGTGGTGAAACGTGGCAGCGTATTCAATGCCCCAACTTACCCGAGCAAAATGACAGCTGGTTGGCCTACCGTGAACTGGCTACCCATATTCTCGACCCGCTGGTATACATGTTTGGACCCGTGTCACTCACCTACGGGTTCTGCGGGGCGCTGCTGCGTAAAACGATTCTGGCCAACCCCTCCCCCGG
>NZ_CAWNYS010000144.1:0-8473 GCF_963878295.1 Aeromonas sp. HMWF014
ATTACGAGCTGATCTCACCGCGGGAGAACCGTGAGCGGCCGCGCTTTCGTGCCTTTAGCGACTGGCTGCGCAGCGAGGTGGCGCTCAGCCAGTCCGGCACAGTTCTTGTCCTTTAGAACAGCTTGCTGCCCCAACCGAGTTTATTGCGCAGCACGTGAAAGTAGCTGTAATCGAGCGGGTGTACCAAGTGCAGCTTGTGGCTGCTCTTCTTGATGAGGATCTCGTCCCCCGGATGCACCGCCAGGGTTACCTGACCGTCGCAGCTCACCTGTATGGCGTCATCCTGATTGTCTGGCGAGACCAGCAGCCGCACCTCGCTGTCCGCATCCAGCACGATGGGGCGGCTGCTGAGGGTGTGCGGAAACATAGGCACCAGCGTGATGGCGTTGAGCTTGGGGGTAAGGATCGGGCCGCCTGCTGACAGCGAGTAGGCGGTGGAGCCGGTCGGGGTGGCCACTATGATGCCGTCTGATCGCTGACTGTACATAAAACTGCCATCGATGTAGACCTCAAACTCGATCATGTGAGCGATCTTGCCCGGGTGCAGCACGGCTTCGTTCACCGCCAGGTTGCGCGATTTGCGCTCCCCATGGCGATAGACGGCGGCTTCCAGCAGGAAGCGGTGTTCACTCTTGTAGTGGCCGGAGAGCACCTGCTCCAGTGGCAGCAGGTAATCCTGCGGCGACAGGTCGGTTAAAAAGCCGAGATTGCCACGGTTCACGCCGATCACCGCCACATCAAACCGTGACAGCACCCGGGCTGCCCCCAGCATGTTGCCGTCCCCGCCGACGACGATGGCCAGATCCGCCAGCTCACCGAGCTGGACCAGATCCATCACGTTCTCATCCATGATGCCGAGGGTGTGGGCCACCCGGCTCTCTACCAGCACCCGAAAACCTCGGGTAGTGAGATATTGATGCAAGCCGGTCAGGGTCTGGTTAGCCCCTTCGTGGTGGGGTTTGCCAATCAGGGCAATGGTGTTGAACGGAGAATCCATATGCTGTCGGGTCTGGGATGAGTATTGGGGGAGTATACCGCGCTTTGTGGGGGATTTGTCTGCTGCCAGCGTCTCCTGGTGGGCATAGCGCCATGAAAAGTGGCAATTTACCCGTTAGCTCGGCTCATTGGCGACGATAGCGCCCTTTTCCCCTTGAAAGCCGAGGCTGCGTCCCCATAATAGCGCCATTACAGGGTCTGTTACCGACTTGTCGCGCACCCGGATGTCAACAGACCCTAACAAGCAACCCTGAAATTGGAGATGTCATGAACCACGAAGAACAAAAAGTTGAAGCGATGGAGCAAGTGGAAGTCCAGCCAGTCGAGCCGACCGATGTAGACAGTGAAGTGACAGCCGAGCAGGCCCGCATTGCCGAACTGGAAGCGCAGCTGGAAGCTGCCCAGCAGGCCTCCCTCGAAGAGCGTGAGCGCGCCATTCGCGCCGTCGCCGAGATGGAAAACCTGCGTCGCCGTGCCGCTCAGGATGTGGAGAAGGCTCACAAGTTCGCGCTGGAGAAATTCGCTGGCGAACTGCTGCCGGTGTTGGACAACCTGGAGCGCGCCATCGAGTTGGCCGACAAAGAGAACGATGCCCTCAAGCCCATGATCGAAGGGGTTGAGCTGACCCTCAAGTCCATGCAGAGCTCGGTGGGCAAGTTTGGTCTGAATCCGCTGGATCCGCTCAATCAGCCGTTCGATCCCAACGCCCATCAGGCAATGAGCATGGTGCCGAGTGCCGATGTGGCACCGAACACCGTCATCGCTGTGATGCAGAAGGGCTACGACCTCAACGGTCGGGTGATCCGCCCGGCCATGGTGATGGTCTCCAAGGCACCGGCCTGAGTACCATTGCTGTGCTGAGCCCGCCGCTCGGCGGGCTTTTTATTCGTCTCGGCGCCATTATGCGTATTAAGTGGCGCCATTTGGCAAGCATTTGCCCGTAAAAAGGGCAAGAATGCGCGGTTTTTTGAGGGCGGGGCTTGAAGCGTCAACTTGAGACCCCATATAGGTTGCAAGGTCGCGGCGGCACAAAAAAATTGATGCCGGGAGCTTGAAAGCCACACTGGCTGCCCCCACCTAGCCGTTAACGTATTAAGGCGAGTACCTCGCCAGTTTATTCAAAGTATTTGGAGATTCGTCAAATGGGTAAAATCATCGGTATTGACCTGGGTACTACCAACTCCTGCGTCGCTATTTTGGATGGCGACACTGCTCGCGTGATCGAGAACGCAGAAGGCGATCGTACTACTCCGTCCATCATTGCCTATGCCGATGATGGCGAGATCCTGGTTGGTCAGCCGGCCAAGCGTCAGGCCATCACCAACCCGAAGAACACCCTGTTCGCCATCAAGCGTCTGATCGGTCGCCGTTTCGAAGATGAAGAAGTTCAGCGTGACCTGAAGATCATGCCGTACGCCATCGCCAAGGCTGACAATGGTGATGCCTGGGTTGAAGTGAAAGGCAAGAAAATGGCACCGCCGCAGATCTCTGCCGAAGTGCTGAAGAAGATGAAGAAGACCGCCGAGGATTACCTGGGCGAGCCGGTGACCGAAGCCGTTATCACAGTGCCGGCCTACTTCAACGATGCCCAGCGTCAGGCGACCAAAGATGCCGGTCGCATCGCGGGTCTGGATGTAAAACGCATCATCAACGAACCGACTGCTGCTGCGTTCGCTTACGGCGTGAACAAGGTCAAGGGCGAGCGCAAGGTTGCCGTATATGACTTAGGTGGCGGTACTTTCGATATCTCCATCATCGAGATCGACGAAGTCGAAGGCGAGACCACCTTCGAAGTTCTGGCGACCAACGGTAACACCCACCTGGGTGGTGAAGACTTCGACAACCGTGTCATCAACTATCTGGTCGACGAGTTCAAGCGTGAGCAGGGCATCGACCTGCGCAACGACCAGCTGGCTCTGCAGCGTCTGAAAGATGCCGCCGAGAAAGCCAAGATTGAGCTCTCTTCTGCCCAGCAGACCGACGTGAACCTGCCGTATATCACTGCAGATGCCACAGGTCCCAAGCACATGAACATCAAGGTGACCCGCGCCAAGCTGGAATCCCTGGTAGAAGACATGGTGAAGGATTCGCTCGAGCCAGTTCGTACTGCCCTGAAAGACTCAGGTCTGGCCGTTGGCGAGATCGACGACGTCATCCTGGTAGGCGGTCAGACCCGCATGCCGATGGTGCAAAAGACCGTTGCCGAGTTCTTTGGCAAAGAGCCGCGTAAAGACGTCAACCCGGATGAAGCCGTTGCCATGGGTGCTGCCATCCAGGGTGCCGTACTGTCCGGTGAGAAGACCGACGTACTGCTGCTGGACGTGACCCCGCTCTCTCTGGGTATTGAAACCATGGGCAGCGTGATGACGGCGCTGATCGAGAAGAACACCACTATCCCGACCAAGAAGTCCCAGGTGTTCTCCACTGCCGAAGACAACCAGTCTGCCGTGACCATTCACGTGCTGCAGGGTGAGCGCAAGCGCGCCAGCGACAACAAGTCCCTGGGCCAGTTCAACCTGGAAGGTATCCGTCCGGCTCAGCGTGGCCTGCCGCAGATCGAAGTGACCTTCGATATCGATGCCAACGGCATCCTGCACGTCTCTGCCAAAGACAAGGAGACCAACAAGGAGCAGAAGATCACCATCCAGGCTTCCTCCGGTCTGTCTGATGAAGAGATCGAACGCATGGTACGCGAGGCGGAAGCCAACGCGGCTGAAGACAAGAAGTTTGAAGAGCTGGTGCAGACCCGCAACCAGGCTGACGGTCTGGTCCACTCGGTCCGCAAGCAGGTAACCGAAGCCGGTGACGCCCTGCCTGCCGACGACAAGACCAAGATCGAGACTGCATTGAGCGAGCTGGAAGCCGTCATCAAGGGTGACGACAAGGCAGTCATCGAAGCCAAGCAACAGGCGCTGATGGAAGCCTCCCAGAAGCTGATGGAAATTGCCCAGCAGCAAGCCCAGGCTCAGGGTGCTGGCGCCGATGCCGGCCAGTCCTCTTCTTCTGCCAAGGCTGACGACGACGTGGTCGACGCCGAGTTCGAAGAAGTGAAAGACGAGAAGAAATAAGCCACACCCAGATGGGTAGAGCTCGCTCTACCCATCGGCTTGAACGATGAATTTACGGGCGTTGGGTGACCAACGCCCGTCTGCATAACTGTTTACGTAGCAACAGGATCAGTATGTCAAAGCGCGATTTCTATGAAGTGCTCGGGGTATCGAAAGATGCCGATGAGCGCGAGATCAAGAAGGCGTACAAGCGTCTGGCGATGAAGTTTCACCCGGATCGCAACCAGGGTGATGCCGTATCCGAAGAGAAGTTTAAAGAGGTCAAGGAAGCCTATGAGGTCCTGACCGACGAAAATCTGCGGGCCCGTTATGACCAGTACGGTCATGCTGGCGTGGATCAGAGCCAGGGTGGCGGTGGCCACGGTGGCTTTGGCGGTGGAGCCGATTTCGGTGATGCGTTCGGCGACATTTTTGGCGACATCTTTGGTGGCCGCAACGGCGGTGGTCGTCGTGGTCCTGCCCGGGGTTCAGACCTGCGCTACACCATGGAGCTGACCCTGGAAGAAGCGGTGCGCGGTGTCTCCAAGGAGATCAAGGTACCGACTCTGGTCCACTGCGAGGTCTGCAACGGCTCGGGTGCTCACACCGGCAGCCATGCCCAGACGTGCCCGACTTGCCACGGTGCCGGTCAGGTGCAGATGCGTCAGGGCTTCTTTGCGGTGCAGCAAGCCTGTCCGCACTGTCACGGTCGCGGCAAGATCATCAAGGATCCGTGCCGTAAGTGCCATGGCGATGGTCGTTACCAGAAGACCAAGACACTGTCAGTGAAAATTCCGGCGGGCGTCGATACCGGTGATCGCATCCGTCTCTCCGGCGAAGGGGAGGCGGGGGAAGCTGGCGCACCGGCCGGAGATCTCTACGTTCAGGTACATGTCAAGGAGCACGAAATCTTCGTGCGTGACGGCAACAACCTTTACTGCGAAGTGCCGATCAGCTTCACCGCCGCCGCGCTCGGCGGCGAGATTGAAGTGCCGACCCTGGATGGCCGTGTCAAGTTGAAGGTCACTCCCGAGACCCAGACCGGCAAGATGTTCCGCATGCGGGGCAAGGGCGTCAAGTCCGTGCGCTCCGGCCAGGTGGGGGATCTGATGTGCAAGGTGGTGGTCGAGACCCCGGTCAAGCTGACCGAGTCCCAAAAAGAGCTGCTGCGTCAGCTGGACGAGTCGTTCAGCGGTGCCGCTGCCAAGACCCACAAGCCGAAATCGGAAGGTTTCTTCGAAGGGGTGAAACGCTTCTTCGACGACCTGACCCGCTGATCTCAGCGCATTCCAGCAAAGCCGGCCTCTGTGCCGGCTTTTTTTGCGCCTCCTTACGGCGCGCCTCATTTTTCAATCCGTGGTGCTGGCGCGCCAGAACACCTGCTTGATATGGGGATGAATGGCCAGTTTCACCATCAGGGCATCCAGCTCATTGCCGTCGATGGAGGTGGCCAGCAGCACAGCGGAGATCTCCAGATCCTGTTCACCGAACGGCTCTATGTCCAGCTCGCTCAAGGGGTAGTTGGCCTGTTCCATCATCTCTTCGAGCCAGTGCAGCACCTCCTTCTGATACCCGCGCTCGGCGAGGGCCGTGACCCTGTAAGTCACCTCTGTATCGGTATTGTCCACCGGACGGCGGTTGATCTGGTTGACCAGGGGGCGCAGCAGGGTGTTGGCGGCCAGCACGAAGAGGGCGCCGAGCACTGCCTCCATCGCAAGCCCTGCCCCGCTGGCTGCCCCCACAGCCGCCACGCCCCACAGGGTGGCTGCTGTGTTGATGCCGCGGATATTGCCCGACTCACGCATGATGACACCGGCGCCGAGAAAACCGATGCCGGAGACGATATAGGCCACCACATGGACCACGTTGTAGCTGCCGCCGTACAGGTCATAGATGCGCTGGGCCAGACTGACGAACAGGGCTGCCCCCACGGCGACCAGCACGTTGGTGCGAAGGCCCGCGGTACGTTGGCGGTACTGACGTTCCAGCCCGACCAGGCAGCCCAGCACAAAGGCCAGCAGGAGGCTGGCCAGGGTGTCGAGCAGGGAAATCATGTCAAGTTGCTGCCACATTCTCATGGCGTACTCCTTCTGGTTTGAGATGGCCTTCGGCATGCAGGATAGGAGGCCCAATGGGCATGCCTGATGAATCGCAGAGGTGCGCGCGGTGAAGGCCATCATGGGAAATGACAACGGGCGCACGGTCAAACAGGCCCGCGCACTCTGAATGGCGTGCAGATAGCCGGGTCAGATGTAAAGGGGCCAGCATGGCTGGCCCCGACATACCTCATCCCGGTTAGTTGAGCAGGGGCTTGGCGTCGTGACGGGGATGCAGCTCCCAGCGCACCGGGTGGGCGACCCCGACCTGGTGCACGAACTGCACCAGGTAACGGCGCTGGGGCGGTGTGCAGTACAGATTGAGCACCAGCTCCCGACCCCCGCTGCGCCCTGGCCTCAGGGACTGCATGGGACGCAGCCCGGCCGGTTGCAGGGTATGAGTCACCATGTCGAGCACTCGCTCCATGTCGGCGCGATCCTGACAACGGATCTGCAACCTGTAGTGGTGCTGATCCGGTTTGGGGCGCAGCCAGAGTGGCCACAAACCACGGCCGAGCTTGCTCAGCAGGGGATGAGTCTGAGTGTATTCAGATTTGGTTGAAATAAAACGCATAGCAGCCTCCTTGTGGGAAGCAGAAACTATGCAGGCAAGGTGTCCAGGCCTGGGCTTGGGTCACCTGACGTCAAGTGTAAAAAGAGAAGAGGGGAGTGGATTTCCGCTTCTCGCAGGGTTGCGAGAGCGCGGCAGAGGAAGACCTGCGGCTATCTCGCGACCAGGGTGCCGACTGATTGGGTCGGTCTACAACTGTCACTTGATGAATTGCCCACTGATGGTCTCCGCTGTTGATGAACGGCCAAATGGTACTCATCCAGAGCAATGAGGTAAAGCCTTATCCACGTTCAGCAATATTTAGATACAAGTTTGTCAATAATCTGAGTCGCTTGGCTACCTCCATACCTGCCCGGCCAAGGTCTTAACCCCCCAGGAGCCAGCCATGATCCACGGCCATGCCGACGGTTCACGCCCTCACAAAATTAGATATTGCTAATTTAGGTTTTATTTATAGAATAAAGCTTAATATAAGCAACTGCTAATTTATGCCAATGCACACATCTCGATGAGATGACTCGGCATGCCAGCGAGGCGGTGAATGTGCTGGCCCTGTTGCGCACCCATTTTTGCCACTCCCAAGACGACGAGGTGTCCTGATGTTTGAAACCCAGTGGTTGCTTGCCCTGGCCGGGGGCATGCTGGTGGGGCTCTCCGCCCTGATGCTGATGCTGTTCAACGGCAAGGTGGCCGGGATCAGCGGCATGTTGGCGGCAGCCATGGAACACAGGCACGCCTGGTGCTGGCTGTTTCTGCTGGGATTGGGGGCGGGTGCCTGGCTGGCGTTTCGCCTGAACTGGGCCCGGCTGCCGAGCCTCGATACCCTGCCGGCCTGGCCGCTGGTGTTGCTGGCGGGGCTGCTGGTTGGGGTCGGTACCCGTCTTGGCAATGGTTGCACCAGTGGTCATGGCATCTGTGGCATGGGGCGGCTCTCGGTGCGATCCATCCTTGCCACCCTCACCTTCATGGCAACCGGTGCCCTCACCGTGTTTGTCACCCTGCATCTGTTGTAACAAGGTGATGAGATGAAACTCTTTATCAGTCTGTTGGCCGGTCTGCTGTTCGGGCTCGGCCTTGCCATCTCCGGCATGGTGGATCCGGTGCGGGTCATCGGCTTTCTCGACGTGGCGGGCACCTGGGATCCCAGTCTGGCCTTCGTGATGGGGGGCGCCCTGCTGGTGTTCATGCCTGGCTACTTTCTGCTGGTCAAACCGAGCCGCCAGAGCCTGCTTGGTGAGCCATATTCGTTCAGCCTGGCTCGGCAGGTGGACAGTCGCCTCATCGGTGGCTCGGCCCTGTTCGGCATCGGATGGGGCTTGGCGGGCATCTGCCCAGGGCCAGCCTTGAGTCTCATTTCCAGCGGGCAGCCCATGATATTGTTGTTTGTGGCGGCCATGGTGAGCGGGATCCTGCTAGTGGACAGGGTATGGATGACGCTGCGGCAAGCCCGCAGCACCTGATCCCTTGGCGCCATGATCCCGCCGTCCCGGCACCCGTGCAGGGGTCAGGAAGGCGCAATCGCGAGAGGGCCACCCGGGTAGCCCCCTCCTGTCACACCTTCAGGTGGCGGGCGCGCTGAGTCAGCGTCCTTTCATCAGTGGGAAGTAGCGTCGGTCGGCCTGGCTCATGTGGCCGACAACCAGCTCCTGAATGATGAAGTTGAGCAATTCGTCGTTGCCAAGCTCGCCGGCCCTGGCGGCGGTCATCAGCTGGCTTGCTCTGTGCAGCAGCCGCTGGTGGTCCTGCTGGTGGCTGGCCAGCTC
>NZ_CAWNYS010000145.1:0-11339 GCF_963878295.1 Aeromonas sp. HMWF014
GCAGGAGGTTGTACATTGGGCAGACGGGCAACGGGGCCGTCAGGGGTAGAGGGGGAGGAGCTGTTGTCATTGCAGCCGGACAAAAGCGCGAGCAGTGAGGCTATTACCAGCGCCACTTTGGTCTTTTTCATATCCATTTTTTTATAATTCCCGCTGTAGTTAATCTCGATAGTCGAGTACCCGGTCATTGCCGAGCGGTGCCATATTAATCAGCGGGAATCGTTTGAAATGTGAGCGACAGGGCAAAAAACCAACCCTTTTCAACAAGATAACGTTTTCATAACGAAAGTTGGATCGGGCTCACAGACCCGGCCTCACTTTAGGCCCATACCAGTTAGACAGACGGGTCCATACCGGAAAAATCAATTTCCGATCAAATGGATATGGATAAAGAGGGAGTCACAGCATATGAAGCGAATTGAGGAACAAGCCAAACGACTGGATCAGGAGTATCAGGCGATCGCGCTGTTGTTTGATCAATTTTGCCAGCAGGCAGGCCTGCTCGCCGAACAGTACCACTTCTTCAACTGGCCCGACTATGAAGACACACCGCCCCTCTGCCGGGCCTTCACCCTGCTGGGAGAGCCGCGCGAGCTGCACCTGCGCTGCCAGCCGGGGGAGCGTGGCACCTTGAGCGGCCTTATCCAGGTACGCAGCGAAGATGGCGTCGTCCACGCCAGCCTGGGTTTTCGGGCCGATGGCCACCTGCTGCTGGAGTCGGGGTCCTTGCTGGACAACCCGCCCCAGCTGCTACTCAAGCTGCTGCTGGGGGCCATCTGGCAGCACAAGCCGGACGATGACCACGGCCAGCACCATTGAGATGAAGAAGGGACCTGGGCCCCTTCTTCATCTCTCATGCTGGCAAGCTGGGATGATCAGGGCTGGGCAATCTCTATGGTGACGTGCACCAGCTCCTCATGAATGGCGAGCCGCTCACGGATCTGGCCAGCCGGGATGGGCGTCGCCATCAATAGAGAGAGCACGCAGGCATACTGCTCCTGCCCTACCCGCCAAACGTGCAGATCGCGGATCTCGGTGCCCGGCAGCTCGGCGATTAGCTCGCGGATCTCAGCCACCAGCGGGGTATCCATCTCGGCATCCAGCAGCACCCGGCCCGAGTCGCGCAGCAGACCCCAGGCCCACACGGCCACCAGCACGGCGCCCGCTATGCCCATCAGGGGATCCAGCCAGTCGGCCCCCCACAGCATCCCCCCCACCAGCGCCAGGATGGCCAGCTTGCATGCCGGTTGTGAAACGCATCGGCAACGCGGGCCGCTTGACAGCAAAGCTGAGCCGACCGGGCATCCTTGGCCCGTTTCAGACTTGAGCCCTCGCCCGCTTTACGCCATCATGACCGCCGATCGTTGATCGCCTTATTCTGGATTCCACTTCGCAAGGACCCCCCATGTTTGAACACGTCGATGCCTACGCTGGCGACCCCATACTGACCCTGGTCGAGACCTTCCACAAAGATCCCCGTGCACAGAAGGTGAACCTGGGGATCGGTCTCTATTACGACGAGCAGGGCCGCATTCCGCTGCTGGCCTCGGTGCAGCAGGCCGAAGCCCAGCGCGCCGCCGCCCCGGCACCGCGCCCCTACCAACCGATGGAGGGTGCCGCCAACTACCGCACCGCAGTGCAGCACCTGCTGTTTGGCGCCGAGCATGAGGCGGTCAAGGCCGGCCGCATCGCCACCATCCAGACCATAGGCGGCTCGGGTGCGCTCAAGATCGGCGCAGACCTGCTCAAGCGCTACTTCCCGACCTCCGAGGTGTGGGTCAGCAATCCGACCTGGGATAACCACAAGGCCATGTTCGAAGGGGCTGGCATCAAGGTGCACGACTACCCCTACTACGATGGCGCTACCGGCGGCGTGCAGTTCGATGGGATGATCGACTGCCTGAGCGCCCTGCCAGCGAAAAGCATCGTGCTACTGCACCCTTGCTGCCACAACCCGACCGGGGTGGACCTCTCCTCTGCCCAGTGGGATAGGGTGATCGCGCTGGTGGTCGAGAAGAACCTGATCCCCTTTATGGATATCGCCTATCAGGGCTTCGGTGACGGGCTGGAAGAGGATGCCTACGCCATCCGCGCCATGGTGGCCGCTGGTGTCAGCTTCTTCGTCAGCAACTCGTTTTCCAAGAACCTCTCCTTCTACGGCGAGCGTTGCGGCGGCCTGTCGGTGATCTGCCAAGATGCCGAAGAGGCAAGCCGGGTACTGGGCCAGATGAAGGCCACCGTGCGTCGCAACTACTCAAGCCCCCCCACTCACGGTGGCCAGATCACTGCGGCTGTGATGAGCCAGCCGGAACTGCACGCCCTGTGGGTCGATGAAGTGACCGAGATGCGCACCCGCATCAAGGCGATGCGCCAGAAGCTGTTCGAGGTGCTGAGCACCAAGGTGCCGGGCCGCGATTTTGGCTACTTCATCAGCCAGCGTGGCATGTTCAGCTACACCGGCTTCACGCCGGAGCAGGTGGACCGCCTGCGCGAAGAGTTCGCCGTCTATCTGGTGCGCTCCGGTCGCATGTGTGTGGCTGGCCTTAACAGCCGCAACGTCGACTATGTGGCCGACGCCATGGCAGCCGTGCTCAAAGGCTAATCCGTACAAGCCCCGCTCAAGCGGGGCTTTTTATGTGTCCCTATGTTGTGGAGCTGTCATGGATCTGATTGCACTGTCCAGGCTGGGAGGCCGTCATCTGGTCACCCTGCATCTGCTGCTCGACAGCCAGAGCGTCACCCGCACAGCCGAGCGGCTCTGTACCACCCCCTCCACCGTCAGCAAGACCCTCAACCAGTTGCGGGGTCTGCTCGGCGATCAGCTGCTCTACCGCCAGGGCAACCAGCTGTTGCTGACCCCGTTTGCCGAGCGACTCGGCCCCACCCTGCACCGGCTACTGAGCGAGCTGAACAGCCTCACCAGCCAGGGCGGTTTCGACCCTGCTACCTGGCAGGGACAACTGAAATTTGCACTGCGGGAAAGCGGCATGGTCTGGCCCATGGGCCCCATTCTGGGCCAGCTGATGCGGGAGGTGCCCGGCCTGGTGCCCGACATCTGGAACAAGGATGAACAGGGGCTGACGGCGCTCGCGGCGGGCAAGCTCGACTTCGTGATCCTGCCCCACGATCAGAGCCAACCCTTGCCCCGCCAACCGGGTCTGGTATGGGAGACGCTGCGGGAAGACAAGCTGGTCTGCCTGTTGCGTGCGGGCCACCCGGCACTGAACAAACCCTGGGATCTGGATGCCTACCTGAGCTGGCGCCATATCGCCATTCGCGATCAGGAACTGGCCAACCCCTTCTTCGAGCAGAGCCTGGCCCAGTTGCAGGTGCGCCGCCAGATCAGTGCCACCCTGCCGGATTTTGGCAGCGCGGCAGCCCTGCTGCGCCAGAGCGATCTCATCCTCACCGCCGTCAAAGGTTGGGCCGAGCAAGCCATGAGCCGGGATCTGGTGATCCGCCCCGTCCCGTTCGACTATGGCGCCGTCACTCACAGCCTGGTGTGGTATGGCCCGGCCGGTGAAGAGCCCGCGCGGTGCTGGTTCCGCCAACGGATCCTGCAACTGGCCCGGGAACTGGGTTAGCGCACCCAGGCTGCACACATTGCAGATCCTGCGGGCGCCATGACAGACCCGAAGAGGGGAGAGCCTCGCCAGGGGATCCCCATGGCAAGGCGCTCAGAGAGGAGCAAGCCTCAGGGCTTCTTGGTATAGATGGGGCTGGGAAAGGGCGTGACCTTGTTGCCCAGCTCTGTGATGCGGGCCGCCCCCTGCTTGCGCACCTGATCGATGCGCAGCACATGGTGCATAGGGACCAGGGTGCGGCTGACGTCGGCAAATTCACTCTTCAATTTCTCGTGGCTGGGATCGACGATAAGCGCCGTGTGGGTGTCCCACACGAAGTTCGCTATCTCGATGAAGCCGAACAGCTGACCCTGACTCACTTCCCTGACATAAACTTCGTAACGCTCATTGTGACAAATGAACTGCACTCGGTATAGGACGTTGGATTTACTCATGTTCGTCTGTTGATAGTGGGCGAATGCCCCATTCTAGCCGCCCCTTCGCGGAGCTCAAATAGACAGCAATCACAGTTACGTCATCTTGAGAATCACGGCGCCAAAAGCCCGGGATCAGGCCACAAACTTGCGGCCTACTCGCCGGATACCAACCAAGAAAACACCAAAATACCTTTGCGATCAGTTTATTAGCATCGAGTGACCACTCAGCAGATCGCCGGCAGGGACACAGGCCCCAGCCCCCTGGCGATCAGCGCTGTGGCAAGCCGGGTCAACGCCTCTCTGTCCGCCTCCTGCCAGCTCGTCGCCTCCCCGCGCACACCGTGGTGGCGAAAGCCGTTGATGCGGATGGGCACTGGCCCAAGGCTCTGCAGAAAGCTGGCCAGGCCAGCCTCCAGCTTGCCATCGGCATCGATGAAATCGCTGCGTCCCGGTACATGGAGCAGCCGCAGCTCGGCCAGCTTGCCGTGGCTTGCCAACAGTTGCAGCGAGGCCAATACCCGCTCGCGACCATAACCGGTCAGAGCGTGATGCACCGAGTCGCGCCACCCCTTGAGATCGATCATGGCGCCGTCGAGCAACGGCAGCAGTCGCTGCCAGCCGGTTTCGGCCAGCGAACCGTTACTGTCGAGCAGGCAACTGAGATGGGCCAGATCCGGCGCGGCCTTGATGGCGGCAAACAGTGCAACCACGAAGGGGAGCTGGGTGGTCGCCTCACCGCCGGAGACGGTAATGCCGGTCAGCAAGGGGCCGTAGCGGCGCAGCAGGGCCAGCACCTCGGCCACCGTCATGGTGGCGGTCTTGGGATTGGCACTACGGGGGCAGGCATCCAGACAAGCGTCGCAGTCGGTGCAGAGCGCCACCTGCCAGCGCACTCTGCGCTCGCCAAGGTGGCCCTCATCCAGAGTGAGGGCGCCGCTCGGGCAGACCGCGAGGCAGTCGCCACAATCGTCGCACAGCCCTATGGTGTGCGGGTTATGGCAGCCGGGGCAGCGGAAGTTGCACCCCTGCAGAAACAGCACCAGCCGGTTGCCCGGCCCGTCGACGCAGGAGAAGGGCAGCACCCTGCTCACCAGGGCGCTGCGTGCTGGCAAGGCGTCAGCCATCAGGTTCGAGCTCAATACTCGCAGATGGTCGATTCGTGGGCGACCACCCGCGGCGCCCGCTGCCGGATGGCGGTCACTTCACTCGCCTCGGCACCGAGGCAGGTGGTCTGCAACCGCGAGCCTTCCTCTGCGAAACGGGCCACGTCGCTCTTGCGGATCATGTAGCCGGTCACCCGTACCAGATCGCTGTCGGCCACGTTGGCGGTGAACTCACGCATGCCGATGGCGAGCGCCCCCTTGCAGAGCTGCAACAGCGCCTGCGGGTTCTGGCGGATGGTGGGATCCAGGGTCAGGATCTCGCTGATCCCCGAGTGGTAATAAGTGTGGTGCGGCGCCAGCGCCAGCACATGGCTGGCCGGATCCGGCTCATGGCCGTAAGGGATGCGCACCCCGGGGGTGACGGCCACATCGATGCTGAGGCCACCCTGCGAGTGCAGCAGCGCGCGGCCACCCCAGGCGTGAGTTTGCGGCGTCGCAGTGACATATTCCGAAAGCTGGGCCGAGATGCGATAGCCAAGCTGGTTCGCCTCCTCGTCACGGCCGTAGCGCTCCGGCAGGTTCTCTTTATCCATCAGGATATTGACCGCTTCCGCCATGCCATAGATGCCGAACATGGGGACGAAGCGATCCTCATCCAGCAGCCCCTCCTTGACCAGGAAGCTGTCGAAGAAGCCGGACTCCTGATGCAGGAAAGTGGCGCGCACGGCGATCAACTGGGAGGCCAGACGGCAATAGTGAGGCAGCAGGCAACCGAGGAAATCATCGATCCCCTGGCACTGTTCGGCGACCCGCTTGAGGGAGATCCGCACCAGGGTATTGGCGCCACCGGCCTGCGGCAGGGCGTTGTAGCAGCTGACGATGCCAAAGCCGCGGGTATCGAAGGTATCGCGATGGATCGGGTAGTTGGCGATGTGCGGCTTGCTGCACTCGGCGATGTTTTTCACCGCCTGCAGCAGCAGGCTGTCCGGGGTCTGCCCAGGATCGTGGAAGAAGGTGAGGTTGGGCGCCACCTGCTTGAGCTCGTTGTCGATGCGCAGGATCAGGCGGCAGATACGGTTGTCATCCGGCCCGATGTTGACGTGCATAAAGGCGTCCGGCAGCACCCTGTCTAGATAGACCCAGAACCCCTTCAGCTTGCGATAGAGGGTCTCGTCATCCAGCTCGCCGACAAAGGGCAGCAGCAGATGATCGAGGCGCCCCAGCCAGACCGGCATGCCGGTGACGGAGGGCACATGGTGATAGAGAATGCGCAGGGCATCGAGCGCCTCGTCAACATCCCGAGGCGGCGCCAGCTCCAGCCAGGCCGATCCCTGACTCAGGAATTTCTCGTAATCCGGCAGCACATAGCGCGGCTTGTAGGGGGCGTGCCCCTCGAACATGTCGCAGATAAACCCCTGCACCATCGCCTCGGCGACCGCCGGTGGCAGCTCGGGGTAAGGCAGCGCATTTTCGGCGGCCAGCGCCAGGGCATGACTCTTCTGGGCGGCAGAGAGGTGGTGATCACGCACTATGCGCTGACAGGTTTCGGTGAAAGACATGGGGGAGCTCCTTGGCGGATGGTCCCTAAATCCTCACACTTGAGAGGTGTTTTTTGAAGTGACATTCACAACATGGTGGATATCCATAAAAGACATCCACCATGCGGGATCACGGCTCAGCCGAACCAGAGCAACAGCGCCGCCAATCCCCCCTGCCAGCGCAGCAGGAAGAAGCCCCCCATGCCCACCACGACCACCAGCAGGGTCGGTAGCCGCAGCAGGGTCAGCGCCGTCACCAGCAGGGTGGCGGCCAGGTAGTCCTGATCCCACACCAGTCCCTTGCCCGACTCATAGCTGAAGACGATGGGCAGCCAGATGGCGGTCAACACCGACTGGGCCGAGAAGCTGAGAAACGCCCCCATCTCGGCACCCGGTTGATAGCGGGTCAGCCGCGAGAAGAAGGCGAAGCGGTTGAAGAAAGTGATCAGGGCCAGCAGGCCTATCATCAGCCAGCTCATGGTCACCTCCTCATCCGATGCAACACATAACCCACCACCATGCCGGCCAGTGCCGAGATGATGATGTAAACCTCCGCCAGCAGTGGCTTGGTGAGCAGCGCAGTGCCGCCACTCACCAGGGTCGCCGCCACCATGGGCAGGTTCTTCATGGCGGGAATGGTCATGGCAATAAAGGTGGCGGCGATGGCAAAGTCCAGCCCCATCTTGTCCAGCCCGTCTATGTACTGACCAGCAGCGATACCGAGCAGGGTCGCCAGATTCCAGAACAGGTAGAAGATGAAACCGGCGATCAGCGCGTAGGCCGGGTTGAAGCTGCCGCTGCGCTCCCTATCCTTGAGCGCCACCGCGAACATCTCGTCGGTCAGGAAGAAGGCCAGGCTAGCCCGCCAGCGCAGAGAAAGCGGCAAGACATCGCGGCGGAAGGTGAAGCCGTAGAGCAGATGCTGGGAGGTGATCACCATGGTGGAACCCATGATAGGTAGCAGAGGCGTGCCCGCCCCGAACAGCGTGGTGGCCGAGAGCTGGGCGGCACCGGCATAGACCAGCAGTGACATCAGCTGGGCCTGCAATGGACTAAGCCCCGCCTGCAGCGCCAGGGCGCCACACAGGATCCCCCAGGGGATCACCGAAATGGAGAGCGGGAGCATATCCAGGGTGGCGCGCCACCAGAGCACATGGGTGCGCTCGGCTACAACTGATTGGGTACTGGTTGCTGACGGCATGGGATCATCCTTGTTACATCTACGGCAAGCCGGAAAACTAGCACAGCAAGGGGACAGATACCAAGGGGGCAGCAGACAGAGAAGGTATGGAGGCAGCCGAACAGTCGCGCGCCACCCTGATGGTGGCGCGCGACAGGCAATCAGGGCTGGATGACAATGGGGGTTCCGGGTTCGATGGCGTTCCACACTTCGTCCAGATCATGGTTGAGCATGGCGATGCAACCATTGGTCCAGTTGGACGGCTGCAAACGGGTGTTGCCTATACTGTTGCGCTGACCATGGATCATGATCATGCCGCCCGGTAACACACCCATCTCGTTGGCCGTCTTGATGTCGTCCAGGTTCGGGTAGTTGATGTGGATGGCCTTGTAATAGTTGGAGTTGGTCTTCTTGTAGTCGAGGATGTAGCGCCCTTCCGGCGTACGCTGATCCCCTTCCCGCTGCTTGTGACCCTTGGGGGCCGGCCCCAGGGCGATCCAGTAGCGTTTGACCTCCTTGCCGTCCTTCATCAGGGTCAGGCTATAACTCGACTTTTTCACCACCACCATATCGGCGGACAGGGTGGCAAAACTCAGTGCGGGCCACAGCCCCAGCAAACACAGTAATACGACTCTCATTCCATCCCTCGACAAGCCTCTGATAAGGGCTTTTCTTGTTACCAAATCATCTGAACTGCACCGCCCCGAGCGGCGGGCGAGCGCCATCATATTGGATCGCCATCAATACTCAATATATCCAGAGAAACATATCCCGCGCCAGCTTTTAAGAATTGTTACAATTAACAGCCAAAACAATGGGATATCCCCCCTATCTCGGGATAGTCCCCCCCTGGCGATTAGGGGAAGATAAGGCGCTTTTCACCTATCAGGAAATCTCCATGATGCGATACCGACTCTCCTTGCTGATCTTGCTGATCTGCGCCCCCCTGCAGGCTGCCGAGCCGCTCTGGTTGCGCGAGCCAGCTCTCTCCCCCGATGGCAAGCAGCTTGCATTCACCTGGCAGGGACGCATCTACCTGAGCGCAGGGGACGGCGGCCTCGCCACGCCGCTCACCGGCAGCGACTACCTGAGCCAGCGTCCGATCTGGTCACCGGACGGCAAGCAGATTGCTTTCGCCGCCAATCTCTATGGCAATGAAGATGTGTTCGTGGTGCCGAGCGAGGGGGGCGAGATGGTGCGGCTGACCCGGGATTCGCGCCCCGATCTGCCCCAGGCATTCAGCGCCGATGGCAAGCAGCTGTTGCTGAGCAGCCAGCGCCTGACCAGTCCGGAGGCGGATCACTTCGTGGCAGAGGGGCTGCAAGCCAGCGCCCTCTACTGGACCCCCATAGATGGCGGCGCACTGACCCCGGCGCAGCCCCTGCCAGCCACCCTGGCTCGTCCCCATGGCAGCCAGCTGGCTTATCAGATGCCAGGCATGGATCAGCCATTTCGCAAGCACCAGCGCTCCTTTGCCGTCTCTCGCCTCTGGCTGTTCGATGGCAAACAGCATCGCCAGCTGACCGAAGACAGGGTCGCCGCCAGCGATCCCGTCTGGGATGACAAGGGCGAGGCACTCTATTACCTGAGCGAGCGCAGCGGCGATTTCAACGTCTGGCAACGGGATCTGGCCAGCGGTCAGGATCGCCAGCTCACCCACTATCAGGGCCATCCGGTGCGTGGCCTCAGCGCCTCCCGATACGGCGATCTGGTCTGGTCCTGGCAAGGTGAACTCTACCGACTCGATGCCGGCAGCGAGGCGCCACGCAAGCTGGCGATCCAGCCGCGCTGGGCCCAGGCGCCCGACGAGCAGAGCGACACCCCCGTCGTCATCGACGAGGCCCTCGCCCGCCAGGATGGGGAGGAGGTGATCCTGGTGAGTCAGGGGGATCTGTTTGCGGTCGACACCCGCCGTGAGCGGGTACGCCAGCTCACCCGCCACCCCAGCGAGCAGTCATCGCCGCGCTACGTGGACAAGGAACAGGAGCTCATTTATCTCTCCGAGCAGGAGGGGCCGGCCGCCCTCTATCGCCTGAAGAAGGCGCAACCGGACCGGCTGTTCAGCGAGCCCGGCCCCCTCATCGAAGAGAAGCTGCTGGCCATGCCGGGCGTTGCCATCAGCAAGCCGACCCTTTCCCCTGACGGCAAGCAGCTCGCCTTCGTGGTGGACGGTCAGGCCGTGCACCTGCTGGATCTGGCCAGCGGCAAGCAGCGACCGCTGGTCGCCGCCGAGTTCAACCCCTCTCGCCACGCGGTGGAGCTGGCCTTCGCCCCCGACGCTCACCATCTGGCACTGACCATACAGCCCGACTCGGCCCAGCAGGAGATCGCCGTCATCGACACCCGGGACGCAAGAGCCAAGCCGGTCAACGTCAGCCTCAACGGTTATCAGGACGGCAGCCCGGCCTGGAGTCAGGATGGCGGTATCCTCTACTGGCAATCCGCCAAATACGGCAAGCTCGGCGCCGACGGCGAGCCGCTGGATGGCAGCCTGCTCGGCCTCTACAGCAGCCGTGCCGCCAAGAGCGACTTCCTCGCCGAACAGGCGCCCCCCAAGGCGGGTTACGGCTTCGAGAGCGACAAGCTGGCCCACAGGGAGGCACTGCAGCTGCAACCACGCGGCCCCGTCCTCGCCAGCCGCATCGTCGATGATCACCTGATCTATCTGGTGGAGGAGACAGATGCCAATGGCGAGCGCGAGATCAAGGGCTACGCCCAGGCGTTGCGCAAGGGAGAGACCCGGCTGCTGTTCGCCGAACAGCCTGGCCCTGCGCTGGCCAGCCTCAATGATGACGCCAGCCTAGCCACCCTGGTGCGGGAGGGGGAAATTGCCCTCATCGACCCCCGCTCCGGCGAAGCCAGCAGACACCCTTACAACCTGCTGATCACCGCCAGCTGGCGGGATCGGATGACTGCCGTCTTCGACCAGATCACCCGGCTCACCCGGGACGAATTTTATCGGGCCGACATGAACGGGGTGGACTGGGATGGCTATGTGGCCGCCTATCGTCGCCAGCTACCCGGCATCCGCAATGGTCGGGACTTTGGCAATCTGCTGGCGGAGCTGGCCGGCGAGCTGAACGTCTCCCACACCTGGGGCTATGGCCCGGCGCCCTTCCCGCGGCTGCCCGATGATACCGCCAGCCTCGGCGGCTACTGGCACGAAGACAAGCACGGGGTAACACTGACGGCCCTGCTGGCTGGCGGCCCGCTGGATCAGGAGACGGATCTGGTACCGGGCGCCCGCCTGCTGGCCATCAACGGCGCAGCGCTGCACAGCCTGAACGAGCTGGATACCCTGCTCAATCACCAGGCTGGCCAGCGACTGGCCCTCACCCTGCTGCCAAAGGGAAGCAAGGATACGGTGCAGCTCGATGTCACCGCCATGGACTTGCCGCAGGAGTACCGTCTGCAACTGGATGGCTGGGTCGCCAAGCGCCGCGCACAGGTGACGCAACTGAGTCAGGGGCGGGTTGGCTATGTCTATCTGCCGGAGATGAGCAGCGCCGTGTATGAGG
>NZ_CAWNYS010000146.1:0-5672 GCF_963878295.1 Aeromonas sp. HMWF014
GATCCAGAGCAGCATCAGCCAGATCCAGCGTACCCTGAATGGCTGGAAGGGGATGATGCAGAACAACCTGCAACAGACCCAGGCCTGCGTGGAGATGACCCGGCAGGGCTCCGGCAGCCTGCATCAGGTGCTGGCCGAAATCGAGCTGGTGATGGACTTCTCGGCCCAGATCTCGGCGGCGGCGGAGCAGCAACGGGCGGTGGTCGAGGACATCAGCCAGAACGTCAACCTTATCTCCCAGCACTCCCATGCCAACAGCAACAAGATGCAGGACGTGGACGAGTCGAGCGAGATCCTGCTGACCAAGGCCAGACAACTCCAGTCGCTGGGGCAGACCTTTGGCTGATCCTGACTGTTCCATTGATGCAGATAGCCACAAGGCCACCCCGCGGGGTGGCCTTGTGGCGTGAGAGCGCGTCTGATGCCCTCAGTCAGGGATGGACCCTTGGCCGGCATTAGCGGGGGCCGGCTCACTCCCCCTGTCGGTGTACAGGGCTCGTTGCTGAGATCCTCGATATTGACCGAGGTCCGGATCGGGGTGAAATGGGGTTCGTTTGGAGTCTGGTGGTAACGGGTTGCCCGCAACGTGGCATCTTGATGGGTGGAAAACATCATGATCCGTTTGCCACGCATGGCATCAATGGTGAGAATGCCGCTGCACGGCGCGCCAGGAAGAGGGACGGGGAGTGTTGAAAGACGCAGGCGATCGCCAGTCAGGGTATGCCAGGGCAGAGGAGGTCAACAGTTCTGTGTTGCCCACGTCAACGTCGGTACGACCGCTTTGCCGCTCCTCCACCAGGCTTATCCTTGCCACCGGCCTTATCTCCGCGTCCAGTCCGGCTGTGGCATAGCTAGCCATGTGATAGCCCACCAATTGGGGTCAGCGTAGCTGGAGCAGCACAGGTTCCGGCGGGGATCTGCTGGCGAATGGCGTAACTGATGCCCATCAGGAGCAACCAAAGCACGCATCTCTTCATCCATGCGAGTCTTGTTCTGAGTGTTCCATGGGGGGCGACCCCTTGAGAGGGTCATATTCTTGTAATGAAGCACATTCTAAAGGGTTTTTTGATGTACCGGATACTAGCGCAGCACAACGAGTTCATGGTGATCAACAAGGGGCCCGGCCTTGGCATGCATGACGAGACCGATGAGTCCGGCCTGGTCAATCCGGGTCTGGTCAGCCGGGTCAAGGCCGACACCGGGTCTGTCCTCTATCCCGTCCATCGGCTCGACAAAATGACCTCCGGGCTGGTGTTGCTGGCGCGCACCACAGCGGCGAATCGGGCGCTCAGCATGGCGTTTGCGGATCGGCAGGTGAGCAAGCAGTATCTGGCCCTCTCCGATCGCAAGCCCAAGAAGAAGCAGGGCTGGGTCAAGGGGGATATGCAAAAAGGGCGTGGTGGCAGCTGGATGCTGGCGCGCAGCCTGGACAACCCCGCCATCAGCTGGTTTGACTCAGTGCCGGTGCGCGAGGGGCTGCGGCTCTACCGCATCAAGCCCCAGACCGGCAAGACCCATCAGATCCGGGTTGCCCTTAAAAGCATAGGGGCGCCCATTCTGGGGGATGAGCGCTATGGCGGCACGGCGGCCGAACGCGGCTACCTGCACGCCTGGCGCTTGAGTTTCACCCTGGCAGATGAGGCGTTTGATTTTATCTGCCCCCCTGATGAGGGGGAGCTGTTTCTCCTGCCCGAGCTCAATGCCGCCATCGCGGGCTTGAGCGAATGAGCGGTGCTCAGGCGGTGCCGGAGAGCCGGGGGCCTGCCAGCGGCTGGATCCTGGCGGATTTTGACGACACTCTGGCCCCGGGCGACAGCCACGCCGGCCTGCTGCGTTACATACTGAGTCGCCGCCTCTGGTCGTTGTTGTTGCTGCCGGTGATCGCGCTGGGCGGCCTAGTGTACCTTGTACCCAGCCAGCGCAGGCGGGGGATTTCGCTTATCTGGTGGGCCATCACCCTGGGGCTTTCGCCCCTTGGCTGGCGCAAGCTAGTGCGGGCCTATTGCCGTATCCGGCCAGGCCTGTTTCGCGAGGCGCGCACCTTGCTGGCGGACGTGCACGAGCGCTGCTGGGTGATCTCTGCCAGCCCTCGTGCCCTGGTACGAGGCCAGCTCTATCAGCAACTGCCCGGCAAGCTGCCCCATCGTACCCTAGGCTCCCGGATGCACTACCGCTACGGCGGTCTGATACCGCGTTTTTACTGCCACGGTCGGCACAAGATACTGCCCGAGATCCGCGCCCTCACTGTGACGCTGGCCTTGAGCGACAGCCTGCACGATCTGCCACTACTGGCGCAGGGCGCACAGGCCTGGCTCATCAATCCCACCCCGGGGCGCCTGCAAACAGCACGGGCTCACTTGCCCCACATAGTGCTCAAACAGTGGCGGCTGTAAGGGAAAGCTGACAGCCCGCCGGGTCGCCGTGAGGCGATCCGCAAGGCTGCGGCATCAATGTCACAATCTATTTACATTTTTTGGCGATGGAGTCGGGGAAACTATCTGGAACCCGCCTCTTCTCTTCTGCTACGCACCTGCTTCTAATGAAACAAGTTGTTAACAATGGATCGATTGACGGAGTGGCCGGCCTGGCCGTGCGTCGCTGCGTTAACCCGTTTTAACCACTTTCAGTCATCAGCCAACAGCAAGGAGCGCCTCATGACGACCATTTCCTCTTCCCGTTCCCACACCATCAATCCCCTCGGCACCGATGGTTTCGAATTCGTCGAATACACGGCACCGGATGCCAAAGGCATTGCCGCCCTCAAGACGTTGTTTGTCTCGCTGGGGTTCGCCGAGGTGGCAGAGCACAAGCACAAGCAGTGCTGGCTCTACCGTCAGGGTGACATCAACTTCGTGATCAACGCCGAGCCCCACTCCCAGGCGGAGCAGTTTGCCAACCTGCACGGGCCGAGCGTCTGTGGCATGGCATTTCGGGTGGCGGATGCGGGCAAGGCCCAGCAGTTCGCCATCGCCAAGGGTTCCAAGCCCTTCGTCGGCAAGATAGGGCCCATGGAGCTCAATATCCCTGCCATCTACGGCATCGGCGAGAGCACACTCTCGTTTGTTGATCGCTACGGTGACAAGGGCTCCATCTATGACGTGGATTTTGTCTTCTACCCCGATTGGCAGGCGCGCATGGCCGAGGTGGACGCAGGGCTTTACGAGATCGATCACCTGACCCACAACGTCCAGCGCGGCAACATGGATGTCTGGTCCAACTTCTATGAGCGGATCGGCAACTTCCGGGAAATTCGCTATTTTGACATCGAAGGCAAGCTGACTGGCCTGCATTCTCGTGCCATGACGGCCCCCTGCGGCAAAATTCGCATCCCCATCAACGAATCCTCCGATGACAAGTCCCAGATCGAGGAGTACCTGCGCCAGTACAAGGGGGAGGGGATCCAGCACATAGCCCTGGCCTCCAGCGACATCTACCAGACCATACGCACCCTGCGTGGCCGTGGTACCGGTTTTATGCCGACGCCGGATACCTACTACGAGAAGGTCAACAGCCGGGTCGAGGGCCATCAGGAAGATCTGGAGGCGCTGAAAGCGCTGCGGATCCTGATCGACGGCTCACCGACGAAAGATGGCATCCTGTTGCAGATCTTCACCGACACTGTCATCGGCCCCGTGTTCTTCGAGATCATCCAGCGCAAGGGCAATGAAGGGTTTGGCGAGGGCAACTTCCAGGCACTGTTCGAATCCATTGAACTGGATCAGATCCGCCGCGGGGTACTCAATGATGCGTAACGGGATCCGACTTCATCGAGCCCAGCCCCATTCATGCGAGGTACTTGGCGATGCGTAACTGGATAAGCTTTCCCCATCGGGAGGGGACCCACTCCCGGCAGGCTCATGCCGATCTGCCCGAGCAGGCCATCTACGAGCGTGAATTGGGGCGGGCCGGTTTCTTCGGCCCCGCCACCCACATGCACCACAAGCACGCCCCCACCGACTGGAGCAACTGGGAGGGGCCGCTGCGGCCACGGCTGTTCGACCTTAATGCCCTTGACGAGGAGGTCAATTCTCTCTCCCCCTGGGTGATGCCGGATATCCTCAGCAATCCTCACTGCCGCTATCGGATGTGGCGGCTGGCACAAAAGATGCCGTTTCTGGTGCGCAACGCCGACGGCGACGAGCTGCTGTTTATCCACGAGGGGGGCGGTGACTTCTTCTGCGATTACGGCCACCTGACCTTGCGGGATGGCGACTACGTGGTGATCCCCCGTGGCACCATGTGGCGCATCGAACCCAGCTCGCCCATGTTCATCCTGATGATAGAGGCGACCAACGACAGCTATCAGCTGCCGGACAAGGGGCTGGTGGGCAATCACGCCATCTTTGATCCGGCGGCGCTGGATGTGCCCGCCATCAATGAGGCCTTTTTAGCCCAGCAGGATGAAAATCCCTGGTCACTGCAGGTCAAGCGCCACGATAAGGTGTCGGTTATCACCTGGCCCTTCAATCCGCTGGATGCGCTGGGCTGGCACGGGGACTTGTGCGTGGTCCGCCTCAACTGGCGCGACATTCGTCCGCTGATGAGCCACCGCTACCACTTGCCACCCTCGGCCCACTCCACCTTTGTGGCGAGCCGGTTTGTGATCTGCACCTTCGTGCCGCGCCCCATAGAGAGCGATCCCGGCGCCCTCAAGGTGCCCTTCTATCACAGCAATGACGACTACGACGAGGTGCTCTTCTACCACGCCGGGGATTTCTTCAGCCGGGACAATATCGAGCGTGGCATGGTCACCTTCCATCCTGCCGGCTTTACCCACGGCCCCCATCCCAAGGCGTTTGCGGCGGGGCAGGCCTATGCCAAGAAATTCACCGACGAGGTGGCCGTGATGCTGGATACCCGCGATGCGCTCAATGTTGGCAGCCTGTGCGAGGGGATAGAAAACCCGCGTTACGTCAGCAGCTGGCGGCGTCCGGACCCCATGACTGCCACCGGCAAATAAGGATTTTTATGAAACTTGCAACCTTGAACAATGGCAAACGCGATGGCGCCCTGGTCGTCGTCAGCCGGGATTTGACCCGTGCGGTGCGGGTGGCGTCCATCGCCACCACCCTGCAAGGGGCGCTGGATGAGTGGGCGCAAACCGCCCCCCGCCTTGCCGCCGTCTATCAGGCCCTCAACGATGGCACCTGTGCCGATACCTTCCCGTTCGATGAGCGTGAGTGCCTCTCGCCCTTGCCCCGCGCTTACCAGTGGGCCGACGGCAGCGCCTATGTCAACCATGTGGAGCTGGTGCGCAAGGCGCGCGGCGCCGAGATGCCCGAGAGCTTCTGGCATGACCCCCTGATCTACCAGGGCGGCTCGGATTGCTTCCTGGCCCCCCGTGCCCCTATCGTCATGGGCTCGGAGGCCTGGGGTATCGATTTCGAGTCGGAGGTGGCCATCATCACCGACGATGTGCCCATGGGGACGAGCCCGCAGGCGGCCGCCGCCCACGTCAAGCTGCTGATGCTGGTGAACGACGTGAGTCTGCGCAACCTCATCCCCGGCGAGCTGGCCAAGGGCTTTGGCTTCTTCCAGTCCAAACCCTCCAGCGCCTTCTCGCCGGTGGCCATCACCCCCGATGAGCTGGGCAGCGACTGGCAGGAGGGCAAGGTGCATCTGCCGCTGGAAACCCATCTCAATGGTGTCCTGTTCGGTGCGCCCAATGCCGG
>NZ_CAWNYS010000147.1:0-2280 GCF_963878295.1 Aeromonas sp. HMWF014
CGGGAAGGGGGTGGGGATCAGCACCCGCACCCGGTGATCATCGGCCTGATTGTCGAGCTCCAGCTCGATGTCGATGCGCGGACTCTGATGCGCCAATGTGATGTGGCAGGTGACATCGAGGTGGCCGTTGCACTGGCGGTTGGCCCGCTCGGCGAGGTTGGCCGGCACCGCCATGCGAAGCGCAAGGGTGGCGATGCTCTGCCACGCCTGATGGGTGATCTCGCGGGTCACCGCAAACTCGGTGGAGTAGCGCAGCCACTCCTCGCGCGATGGCGAGTAGTCATACTCGTCGCCATCATCGGAGCCCTCTTCGAGCGTGAGCACCTGATCGAACGTGGTGCCGCGCAGCTTGTCCAGGATCTGCAGGGTGCCGTTGTCATTGAGGGCGATGCGGTAAAAATCGTTCTCCAGCAGCTCGCCGCGGGTGGTCACCGGTTGCTCTAAGCCCGGCTGGTTGCCCTCGATATGCAGAGTGCAGTAACCCATGGACGGCAGCGGATGGCAGAGCTGGATGTCGTACTCCATAAAGGGGTCGTAGTTGCCATAGTGAACGATCTGTCTGTCCACCAGACCCGGGTCAATCTCCCGTCTGGCACGGATGAAGTAGGGGACCGGCTGGCCCGCTTCATCGCGCAGGGCAAAGGATTGGGCGCGAATGCGGATGCTGGTGTTGATCACCTCCTGACGGGGGAAGGGCATCAGGTTGAACAGGCAGAGCTTGTCGGCCGCCTGTACCCCGTCTTCGCAGAGCGCCACCGGCATGTTGTCGACAATCTTGCGCATGTAGAAACGGATCAGGTTCTCGGCCATATCGTCTGCCAGAATGAAGCGGGTCATCACCTCCTGATGCACCTTGTCGCTGCAGCAGCAGCCGATGCTGTCATGGGCGTGGTTCTTCATGATCTCTTTCCACATCTTCTCAAGCAGCCCGTGGTGGTACTCAAAGCCGAGTGCCCAGGCGATGCTCGCCAGCGGTTCTAGGATGTTGACGATCTTGTTCTCGATGGCGGCGTGGGCCAGCTTGATGTCCATCCGGGTGGAGGAGATGGTGCGGTGCACCCGCATGTATTTGCCGTCGTTGAACTCCCCCTTGAGAGGGTGGCCAGTTGGTCGCGGCACGCCTCGATGCGTTCGAAGACCTGCTCGAAGCGGCTCATGTGGAATTCACGCTGGGGGTAGATCTCCCGCAGCTTGTCGATGATGGCGAAGATGTTCTGTTGCAGCGGCATCTGGTCGTGGCCGTTGGGCAGCAGGATATCCTGGGTGACCGAGGCCTTCTCCAGCACCTTGAAGTAGGATTCGAGCCGCTTGCGCAGGCCCGCTTCATCTTCCGGCAGGTACTTGCCGATGGCGTAGCCAAGCGGCAGCACCTGGGCTGTCACCTCGCTGCCATCGTTGCTCTGCCAGAGGAACTCGGTCTTGTCGGTGCCGTGGCGCTCGGAGCAGCCGCGCCAGAACATGGCACGGTCAATCCCGAAGCCGTTGAAGATGTGGGGCAGCTGGGAGGACATGCCGAACGAGTCGGGCAGGTAACCGATCTTCATCGGCTCGCCAAGGCTAAGGCAGTCGCGCATCCCGTAGAGCAGGTTGCGCAGGATGGACTCGCCGCTCACCTGCATGGTGTCGGTCTGGGTGTACCAGGGGCCGATGATGAGCTTGCCCGCTTCCACCAGCGCCTTTACCCGGGCCTTGTTCTCGGGCTGGATGGCGAAGTAATCCTCCAGCACGGCGGTCTGGCCGTCGAGCACATAGAACTTATAGTCAGGGTCGGATTCAAGACGCGCCAGGATCTCCGCCATGTTGTTGATCAGCAGGATGCGGGACTCCTCGGTGGTGAAGTACCACTCCCGATCCCAGTGCATGTGCGGCGTGATGTGAACTCGTGAAACTGTCATGACAATGATCCTTTGCTGACGCACGGCGGCCCTTGCCTGCCGTGCGGAAAAATAGTCTGTTGAAAAAGCGGTTGTGAAGATGAGCCTTACTCTGCGGCGACCACCTGATAGGTGCCGCGTTGCATGGCGTGACGGCGCCATCCGATCAGCACCAGAGTGGAGATAAGGGTGCCCACCAGCGCCGCACCGAGCCAGACGGCGGCAGCCATCAGGGCGCCTTGGCCGCCATCGTGGAGCAGAAACAGGGAGAAAATGCCAGCCCCCGGGGTGGAGAGACCAATCCCCATGGCCCCCACCATGGCGCCGGTGACGACCGAGCCCGCGAGGAAGGAGCCGATCACCCGGATCGGGTCTTCGATGGCCATCGGAATGGCACCCTCGGTGA
>NZ_CAWNYS010000148.1:0-11893 GCF_963878295.1 Aeromonas sp. HMWF014
CCCTATGCCACTGCTCGATGCCCTCAACAGCCAGCACGAACGGGCCGCCATCGAGCTGCAGCGGCTCGCCGCCGACGATGCCCTGCGCCTGGCGGAAGTGGCCTTCAACACCCACGACGGCCTGCTGGTGATGGATCACCAGGGGATCATCCTCAAGGTCAACCGCTCTTTTGGTCGCATCACCGGCTTTAGCGATGATGCGATGATCGGCCAGCATATCATCAAGCTGCGGCCCACCTATTACGGCGATCACCTGAAAGAGGATGTCAGACGGGCGGTCGATGAGCAGGAGTTCTGGATGGGCGAGGAGCGTTGCCTGCACCAGGATGGTCATCTGTTCCCGGTTCGGCTGATGGTGAGCGGCGTCAAGGATGAGCACGGTGAGCTCAGCCATTACGTCTGCAGCTTTTACGACATCACCCAAGAGAAAGACGCCGCCCGCCACATAGAGCAGCTCGCCTATTACGACGATCTGTGCGGCCTCTACAACAGGCGCAGCCTCAACGACATCATGCAGCGTACCCTGCAGGCACCCAGTGGTCAGTGGGGTGCCCTGTTGCTGGTGGATCTGGACAACTTCAAATCGATCAACGACTCCCTCGGCCACGCCTGCGGCGATCTGCTGCTGCAAGCCGTGGTAGAGCGGCTCAAGGGGCTGCCCCAGGACAACCTAGTGCTGGCCCGCATTTCAGGAGACGAGTTCGCCCTGCTGTTCACCGCCCTGGGTCAGGGCTATGTCACCGCCAAGATCCTGGCCGAGCACTTCGCCCGCGAGCTGATGGGGCTGTTTCGCACCCCGTTCGACATCGAGGATCACAAGCTGCACTGCAGCGCCTCTGTGGGGATCAGCCTCTTCTCCAACGAAGATCAGGATCATCTGGTGCTGATGCAGCAGGCCGATACCGCCACTCACATGGCCAAGCGCTCCGGCCAGAGCAACTATGTGTTCTTCAGCGAGGCCATGGCCCAGAAAGAGAAGAGCAAGCTGGCCCTCAACAACCAGCTGCGCGATGCCCTGCGCAACCATGAGCTGCAGCTTTACTACCAGCCGCAATACAGGGTCGACAACGGCAGTTTGTCAGGGATAGAGGCGCTGCTACGCTGGCAGCGCAGCGACGGCACCATGGTGCCGCCGGGAGACTTCATCCCCATCGCCGAGGAGACCAGCCTCATCCAGGACATAGGCTACTGGGTGATGAAGACCGCCTGCGCCCAGTACAGCTTCTGGCTCAACCGCGGTTTTGCCATTCCTCACCTGTCGGTCAACGTCAGCGCCCGCCAGTTCCACACCGCAGGATTTGTGCAGCAGGTGGAGTACATATTGCGCGACACAGGTGTGCCCCCCTCCCGTCTGCTGCTGGAGGTGACCGAATCCGTGGTGCTGGAGAACCGGCTGGAGAGCATCGCCAGGATGCGGCAACTCAAGGAACTCGGCCTCTTGCTCTCCATCGATGACTTTGGTACCGGCTACTCGTCGCTCGCCTACCTGCGGGATCTGCCGGCGGACGAAGTGAAGCTCGACCGAAGCTTCATTCAGACCCTGGTGCACAGCGAACAGGACAAGGCCATCGTCAAGGCGATCCTGGATCTGGCCAAGGTTTTCCGCTTTACCGTGACCGCCGAAGGGGTGGAGGATGAGGCACAGCTCGCCATCCTCAAAGCGCTGGGATGCCAGCATTATCAAGGCTTCCTGACCAGTAAGCCACTCACGGTCAGGGCCCTGGAAAGCCTGCTGGGTTCGCCCCTGCCGGGCTAAACAGGTAGGATTTATAGGGCTTTATGTAATAAAATAACGACCTGCTCGAATCGTTGGAGTTGTCTATGTCTGTCATTAATCGGATCCCTGCTGTCAACACCAGCGGTGCGGTCGCTGAAACCAGCGAGTCCGGGATCATTGGCCGGATCCATTCCGTTGAAACCTGCGGCACTGTCGATGGCCCCGGGATACGGTTTATCGTGTTCATGCAAGGCTGCCTGATGCGCTGCAAGTACTGCCACAACCGGGACACCTGGGACACCCAGGGTGGCCGTGAAGTGACGGTGCAGGAGTTGATGAGCGACATCACCAGCTATCGCCACTTCATGAATGCCTCTGGCGGTGGCGTGACCGCCTCGGGTGGCGAAGCCATGTTGCAACAAAACTTCATCGCCGACCTGTTCGCCGCCTGCAAAGAGAAAGGCATACACACCTGTCTCGATACCAATGGCTTCGTGCGTCACTACGACGAGCAGCTCGACAAGGTGCTCGACAACACGGATCTGGTGCTGCTCGACATCAAGCAGATCAATGACGAGAAGCACATACCGCTCACCCACGTCAGCAACAAGTACACCCTGGAGTTCGCCCGCTATCTGGCCACCAAGGGCAAGACCATGTGGATCCGCTACGTGGTGGTGCCGACCTGGTCAGACGATGACGAAAGCGCCGAAGGGCTGGGTCAGTTTATCGCCGAGCTGGGTGATTGCGTCGAGAAGGTTGAGCTGCTGCCCTACCACGAGCTGGGCAAGCACAAGTGGGACGTACTGGGTGAGAACTATGATCTGAACGGGATCAAGCCCCCCAGCAAGGAGACCATGGACCGAGTTCAGGGCATCCTCAGCAAGTATCACAAACACGTCAAATACTGATTGTTAAAGCAGGGCTGGCAGGGAATACGCCAGCCCTTGTTATTGTTATCCCTCACCCCTGCTCGCTCAGTACGCCATCACATGACAAGGACATGCCATGAGTGAAGGACAAGCCGCAGCCCTCCTGCTCTGGCTATTGCTGCTTATATTCAGCCTGCGCGGCCCCCTGCTGCGAACCCTGCTTGCCCAACCACTCTATCAACACCTCTGCCTGGGTGGCGCCATCGCGCTGGTCCCACTCTGGGTCTTGCGTGCCGGCCTGCACGAGGGGCTGGAGGTGCACTTTCTCGGCCTCACCAGCCTGACCCTGTTGCTGGGGTGGCGCCTTGCCCTGCTCGCTCCCTGCCTGACACTGCTGATCCTCGGCTACTTCGATGTCATCGAGCTCGCCGACATCGGCTGGCATGCACTGATCGGCGTCGCTCTGCCCGTGGCCTCCAGCTGGTTGCTGTTTCTGGCCAGCTGGGCCTGGTTGCCCCGCCACCTGTTCGTCTACCTGTTCGTGGTCGCCTTCGGCGGCGGCGCCCTCAGTATCTCGGTCAAGGTGGTCGCCAGCGCCCTGCTGATGGACATGAGTGGCACCTATCCGTGGCACACCATCAGTGCAGACTACCTCTCCATCTGGCCACTGCTGCTCTTCCCCGAAGCCCTGCTCAACGGCATGACAATGACACTGCTCGCCATCTACCGCCCCCACTGGGTCAACACCTTCTTCGAGCGGGAGTACCTGGGGCGCTGACCCCTACGCCATGCTTGTCTGTCCATGACTCAACCCGCATGGGCAGACAAAAAGCCCCTGACGAGCAGGGGCTTGGCAACCAGAAGAGACGCAAGCGTTAAAAACGGTAGTCGATATGAAGTGAGTGAGTATCCAGACTTGGGTTGGACTCATACATGTTGGCGTTGGACATGTGCTCATACTGATAGCCAATCAGCCAGTTGCGGGTGATTGCATAGCCCAGACCAATACCGGTGGCAAACTGGAAGGGGCCGCCGTAATCCTTGAAGCCATTGCCACGATGACCAAATTCATGATCCGCCAGCCATAACACCTCTGCCGGGAGCCAGACCACCCAGTTACCCCACAGGCATTCGGCGCGAGCCCCCGTGCCCAGCCGAGCCGTTCTCTCATCCTCCACCTCCAGCATGCCCCCTCGCACACCGAGACCAAACTGGCAGCCTGAATCCCCCCAACGCCAGAACATATGATGAAGTTTCACGTCAGCCGTAAAGATGTCGAGCTTCTCGCTCTCGGCAGGTGTACCTAATTGCAGTGCAACAATATTGTCATTGGCGATTGCCCCTGAACTCGCGACCAACGAAGCCAGCAGTCCCGAGAGCAAGAGAGTATTAGCGTCCATATCCCCTCCTACATCCTTGTTATCTATGGTGCCGTCCGAACGGGCACATATGAGGATATGTCAGTGGGATGGACGCTTGTCAACGCGATGGATAAAACTAAAAAAATCATCATTTAAGAATAAATAGTCTAGCAATGATGAGGTGTTGGCGTTTAATTCAGGAAAACTAACAACAAGAGATCATTGTTTAACCACAAAGACCCATGAAAAATCATTAATCATAACTACACGTAAAATGCAATAAATTAACATCACAAAAACAAGATAAATTAACGGCGCTTGTTTGAGCTGGCGGCAGCTTCATTAATCAGCTTATCGTCACGCATAGTCATACGTTCTGTGCATATTTAACCAAAAAAGACATAAAACATTACATAACAATGCGTTATGGGTTGAAATTGGCATTAATAAGTGACTAGCTATCGTGTGTCGACCAAATTGCGTCTGACATGTTGACTCAATTGCGACTGATAGGTACCATGCGCCACAAATAAAAATAAGCATGACGTGCGTCACATAATGGCGCTATATGCACGGGTTGGTTGCTTACCTTTGTAAGTTGAATTCTGTTTGCTTTTTGAGCAAGTAGTCCCTCGCTATCACCCTCAATTTATTCATTCTCATTACAGATCGCTTTTTGGTTCGGGAATATGTCATTACCGTGCGGTAGCTATGCCTAAAAAGCACCAGCGAAACACATTTTGACAACAAACGTAAAACCAAAAACATTCAACACACACTAATGATCAGGTATTCACCATGAGCGCTCGCCTGTCACCAAAAAGTTCGTAATAGAGTCCCCCCTTCATCCATATACCGACATAAAGATTAAAAATTGATCACCCCTATTCTATCAAATCAGCATCGGACCTCATGGGCGGTGCTCAAGGATGTCACCTTCGGCTTGCTGATGCGGGAGCTCAAGACCCGTTTTGGCAACTACCGCATGGGCTACACATGGGCCGTGCTCGACCCTCTTTTCGCGATTTCTGTGTTCTGTTTCATATTCGGCATGCGCCAGCGCAATGGCTTTGGCGGGGTCGAAGCACCAGTTTTTATCGCGGCTGGCTACCTTCCTTTTCTGATGTTTCAAAACATGGCCAGCCAGCTGCAGTCCGCAGTTAGTGCTAACAAAGGGCTGTTCTGCTATCGGCAGGTAACTCCCTTTGCCACCCTGTTCTCTCGTTTCTTGCTGGAAACCCTGATCGGCGTACTGGTGGCCTTTGTGCTGATCTTGGGGCTGATGTGGTTCGGTTTCGATGCCATGCCAACAGATCCATTGGCCGTACTGACAGGATATGGCCTGCTGATGCTCTTCTCTTTTGCGCTGGGAACCTTGTTCTGTATCGCCACGTCCCTCTCTGAGGAGGCGCGCAAGCTGATACCCATTCTGATGCGCCCCATGATGTGGATCTCGGCGGTCTTCTTCCCGCTGGCGGCCGTGCCACAAAATTTCCAGCATCTGCTGCTGTGGAACCCAGTGGTGCACGCGCTTGAACTTATCCGCTCGGGCTGGATTGCCGGTTTTCAGACACAGGGGGGCAGTTGGTCGTATCTGGCGGGCATCACCCTGGTGCTGCTGACCTTTGCGATGAGTGCCTATCGCCTCAGCCATCGACGACTCATAGCAAGCTGACAACATGATCACTCTGGATAACGTCTCAAAATATTACCCGACCAAGTTTGGCCGCCATTACGTGTTAAGAAATGTGAGCTTTACCCTGCCGGGGATCGCAATATTGGCATTTTGGGGGCAAACGGCGCGGGCAAGTCGACTCTGCTTCGCCTGCTGGGCGGCATGGACATGCCCAACAAGGGCAAGGTGATCCGCCACAGCCGGGTCTCCTGGCCACTGGCCCTGAGCGGCGGCTTTCAGGGCAGCATGTCGGGGCGTGAAAATACCCGCTTCGTCTGCCGCATTCATGGGGTACACGACACGGCCGAGGTCGAAGAGTGGGTAAAAGCATTCTCTGAGATTGGCCAGCACTATGAGTTGCCCATCAAGGGGTATTCGAGCGGGATGAAATCCAAATTCTCCTTTGCCGTCAGCATGGCCTTTGATTTTGATATCTATCTGACCGACGAGATCACCTCGGTGGGGGATGCCAGATTCAGACAGAAATGCATCGATGTCTTCACCCAAAAACGGGAAACCGCCAGCCTTATCATGGTCTCTCACGACATGAAAACCCTGCGCCAACAGTGCGACATGGGCATAGTGCTGCAAAACGGGCAGTTGACCCTGCATGACGACATCGAAGAAGCCATCGCCATCTATCAAACGCTCTAATGTTTCCTTTAAGTCTTTCCACGGATATTTATGACCAAAGCCAATTTGACCGCCCTGCTTGAGCGCAAGCTGCGTAAATTCAAGCGCGACCCCAAGCTGTTTCTTATCGATTCCAAGGGGTATCAGGTTGCCCACCACTCCTGGAAAAAGGCCATCAAGCTTGGCAGCTTTCTCTGGGTCGTGGTCTGCTTCAGCCTGGCCACCCTCTATTACGGCGCCATTGCCAGCGATCGCTATGTCAGTCAGGCGAGCCTTATCATCAAGCAGGCCGATCAACTCAAGATGCTGCCGGATGCCCTCTCCATGCTGGGGCTGGGGGGCAGTAATCATCAGGATGTGCTGGTGATCCAGGACTACCTCAAATCCTGGGATATGCTCAACACCCTGGATAACGCACTGCAACTAAAACAACACTTTCAAAGCGACAGTGCCGATATGTTCTCGCGCCTGCCGGCAGATGCCACCCGCGAAGAGTTTCTGGCATTTTATCGGGATCACCTCACCGTCAGCCTGGATGAGCTCTCCGGGGTATTGACCGTCAGCCTGCAAGCCTTCGAGCCTGACTATGCCAAACAGGTTGTTAGCCTGATGCTCAAAGAGAGCGAAGGTTTTATCAACCGGTTGAGCCGTCAGGTGGCGATGGAGCAACTCAAATTCGTGGAAACCGAAGTGGCCCGCTCACACGAGCGGCTGTTGGGGGAGCAGGCAAAGATGCTGGCCTTCCAGAACCAGCACCAGCTGATGAGCCCTGAGGCCACCAGTACCGCCATGATGGGGGTGGTGTCTGAGCTTGAAGCAGAACTGGTGCGCCAGGATGCCGAACTGAAACGACTGCAAATCTACATGAACCCCAATGCCCCTGACGTGGTCGCGGTCAAAGACAGGGTCGATGCCCTCACCCGCCAGCTGGCACAAGAGAAGAAGCGCCTGACCGGCAGCGAGAAGCAATCCCTCAACGAGGTCAATGCCGACTATCAGGCGGTACAGGTACAAACCCAGCTGGCGGCCGATGTCTACAAGACAGGTCTGGTCAGCATGGAGCAGGCCCGCGTCGAGGCCTATCGCAAACTGAAGCACTTGCTGGTGGTGAGCCAACCCACTCAGGCCGAAGAGGCCGAATATCCCCGTCGTCTCTACAATCTGGCCACCATTGGCGTTCTGCTTTGCCTTTTCTACGGTCTGATCGTGATGGGTCTTGCCACCTTGCGCGAACATCAGGACTGACAGGAGTATGTCGTTGAATACCTTCTTTACCAGACCATTGAATCTCAAGCCAAGCATGCTGGCACTGAGCCTGAGCTTGCTGCTCCAACCCGCTTATGCCCTGGAAATCTCCCAGGAAGGGGCCCCGGTGCGCAAGGTCATCACGGATACCCAGACCCGGGATCCTGTGTTTGGCAACTGGCTGTTTCGCGGTGAGTTTGCCCGTGAATCCTTCAACGGCTTCAACCCGGATTACCGCATCGCCATCGGCGATCGCCTGCAGGTGCAGTTGTGGGGGGGGGTCGAGTTTGATCAAGCCCTGACGGTCGACCAACAGGGCAATATCTTCCTGCCCAAGGTGGGCCCCATCAAGGTGGCCGGGGTACGCAACGAACAACTGAACGACACCCTGCTCGGGGCCGTCACCACCGTCTATCAGAAGAACGTCAGCGTGTACGCCACGCTGGACGTGAGCCAGCCGGTCAAGATCTTCGTGACCGGCTTTGTCAAACAGCCGGGCCTGTTTGCCGGTCAGTCTGGCGACTCCATTCTCTACTTCCTCGACAAGGCTGGCGGTATCGCCCCCGAGCGCGGTAGCTATCTGGATGTGGCCCTCAAGCGCAATGGCCAGACCCTACGCCACTACAACCTCTACCAGTTCCTGGTCAATGGCACCCTGCTGCCAACCCAGCTGCGCGATGGCGACATCATAGTGGTGGCGCCGCTGCGCTATCAGGCCACGGTGCGCGGCAAGGTGGCGAATGCCAACAAGTTCGAGCTGAGCAAACCCCATGTCACCCTGGCCGAGCTGATGCAGATGGCCAACCCCGATCCCGATGCCACTCATATTCGGGTGAGCCGTAATCAGGGCGAAGATATTCGCATGGATTACTACCCCATCAATAACGCCCAACTGGCCAAAAACATGGTCAGCTCGGGCGACACCGTGGAAGTGATCGCCGACAAACGCTATGCCTCCATCGCAGTGCGGGTCGAAGGGGAACACGACAGTGCGCAGGAGTATGTGCTCAAGTACGGTGCCCGTCTCGGCGACATCCTCAACGGCCTGAAACTGACCCAGGATGCGGACCTGAGCGCCATCCAGCTCTATCGTGACTCGGTCAAGGTGCGCCAGAAAGAGATGTTGAACTCCTCCCTCAAGGCGCTGGAGGCCAGTATTTTGACCGCCCGCTCCTCTTCCGAGGGGGAAGCCAAGCTGCGCAACAGCGAAGCCCAACTGCTGATGCAGTGGGTTGAGCGTGCCAAAGACATTGAACCCAACGGGCAGGTTGTGTTGGCCAATGGCACCAATATGGAAGATGTGCGACTCGAACCGGGCGATATCATCCGTATTCCGCGCCAGACCAACCTCATCATGGTGCACGGCGATGTCATGTTCCCGAACGCCATCCTGATGGACAACAAACGTACCGTGGCCGATTACATCAATCTGGCCGGCGGCTTTACCCAGAAAGCCAGCAACTCCCGTATTTTGTTGCTGCATCGTGATGGCACCTTCAGCCAGATCGAGAAGAGCGATCTGGAAAATAAAGAGATCACCATCAAGCCGGGTGACGAGATCTTCGTCCTGCCGCAGGTCGATACCAAGTCGCTGCAGATCACCAAGGATATTACCGAGGTGCTCTATCAAATCGCCATTTCGGCCAGAGCCTTGGTACTACTTTAGTGCCAATGGGCTTCATCAGAAAATGATGAGGCCCATTTAGAATGACACGTTTCCAATAGATATATTTTTATCTCATAAGAGCTGTATTGAGTCACAAGCGGCCATAAATACATTCTTCATAAGCAGAACTATGATGCTTCACGCACAACTGGGATAAAGAAAATGCTTAATAATCAACAAACCGTAGATATTCGTGACTTCTATGATGAAGTACCTTTTGAGGGCGACATACTAGAAAGTATCAAGCAGACCTTTAAACAACAAGGGAATACTCTAGTTTCTCTTGCCGCTGAATTTAATCGAGCCCAATATAAATTGGCTCTCTCTTTGATGATCCAATGCAAAGGGCACGTTATTATCTGCGGTATGGGGAAATCCGGCCATGTCGGTCGTAAAATATCGGCCACGCTGGCTTCAACAGGTACTCCAAGTTTCTTCGTTCATCCCGCTGAAGCATTTCATGGCGATCTGGGGATGATAACACCTGATGATGTTGTCGTATTAATATCGAACAGCGGTGAAACAGATGAGGTGCTAAAGTTGATTCCTTCCCTGAAAAATTTCAGCAATCGTATCATTGCTATCACAGGTGGCGCCCAATCTACTCTGGCAAAGAACGCAGACGCAGTACTAGAGATCAGAATGAACGGTGAGTCCTGCCCCAACAATCTTGCGCCAACGACATCCACAACCTTGACCATGGCCATAGGTGATGCACTTGCATCAGCTCTGATGAACAAGCGTCATTTTATGCCTAATGACTTCGCCAAATTTCATCCTGGTGGTAGCTTGGGTCGCCGCCTGCTTACTCGCCTTAAAGATATCATGAGCACTAAGTTAACCACAGTGGCCCCCGACTTGGCGCTCAAAGAAGTCATTGTGGATATGACAAAAGACCAACACGGAATTGCATTGGTGATGAACAAGAGTTCACTGGTTGGGGTCATAACTGACGGTGATTTACGTCGAGCCATGCTCCGCCAAGATTTCGACCTAAATACTTTCAAAGCCAAAGACATCATGAGTTTGAGCCCTGTCACTGCAACCCATAACGCCATGTTAAACGATGCTGAAGAATTGATGCGTGAGCATCAGATAAAACAGTTACTGGTTGTAAATGACAAAAACACACCCATCGGAATAATTGATTTTTTTCACTAAAAATATTTAGTGCTATAGTTCCATAGAAACCAGGATCTAAAAATAGATTTTAATAAAAAATCACAAAAAATAAATTAATTGTTATTTTTCTCTGTATCGAAAGTCATTTTCGAAATGGTAATAAACACAGATACTTTAAAGCCCCCGCAGCTCCTCAATAACACTTTATCTCTATCGAAATAATGTGGAATGAATGGAAATGCTAAGTTCCTAAATAAATAACAACCATAACATTGCTATATCTACAATAATTTTTACCATGTAAAGATATGACATAGCTTTAATTTAAAGGTCAGTGGAGATCTTCAATGCCCATTACAATTAACCATGTAATGTCAACAGAACAAAAAAGTAAAATTTTCGACGACATCCTTAATTATTTCACAAAACACTCTCCAACGGATATACAACACTATGAGTCAGTAAGACCATTGGAAGGTACCTTAATTCGTCACTATCATCGCCCACAGGTTGAGAAATCGCTAATTGCTCCATGCGTTGTCACTGTACATCATGACCTAGAAGAATCTGATGATTGGTTATCGATAGATAAGTTCCTGCCAAGATATAGAGAAGCTAACATTGTTATATGTCTGAATACAATTCAGAAAGATATTCTTGCATCTCATGACATTTATAATACTGTTGTGATCCCACACGGATACAATTCAAGATTAATAAAGCCAAATTTAAATTCACCACGACACAGGAATGGTAAAATTCAAATAGGAATAATCTCTCGTCGGTATCCAAGAAAGGTAAAAGGGGAAGCTTACATTCTAGAACTATTAAAGAGGTTAGATCCCGAGCATTTTTCATTTGTTCTAATTGGTGGTGATCGACTTATAACTTCAAAATATTTACAAAAAATGGGCTTTGAATCAACATGTTTTGAAAATGCGCCATATTCAGTAATAGCTGATGCATATCAAACAATCGACTTATTATTGATGACCAGTCGCTATGAAGGAGGTCCAGCAAATATACCTGAGGCTGTTGCTGCTGCAGTTCCTATCTACTGCAATCCAATTGGCATGGCCAAAGACTTCGTTTTACATGATGTTAATGGTCGTCACTTATCTATGGATGTTGATTTTGATTTCAAATCACACTTCAAGCCATTAATTGATAGTGAATTATTAAATAATTTAAAAAATGGTGCTATTAATAATAAAAACATGGCCATCACTTGGCAAAACTCCATAGATTTAAATTGTAATGAATATAAATCCATAATCAAGCAGATCATGAATGCCTTTGGGGAGTAAAAATGAGAGTGCTATTCTCGGACAATCTTCATTTAAATAATAAAAATTTCGCTTCATTACTTAACTATCTGAACCAAGTAGGAGCAACAATTACTCGCCCTAGCTTTAGCAATGATAGTATTTGTCGATTCGGTGATTATTCTCAGTGGCCAAGTATAGTTACTATGAGTGATGAACTATCAGCACTATCAGCTGATGAACTAATTTATATTAAGTTTAAAGGAATAAACCTCTTTGATATTTCTCGTGCCGAACTAATGTCAAAGTGTTCGACAAAAGAGCATTGGATCAATTC
>NZ_CAWNYS010000149.1:0-40645 GCF_963878295.1 Aeromonas sp. HMWF014
GGCGCAAAGAGGTGAGCGAGCGCGACTCGCTGGATCAGCCCGACTTTGACCGCCTCGCCATCCAGAGCTCACGGGTCGAGCCCATGGGCTCCCAAGAGCAGTACCGCATCGGCAAGAGCCTGCGCAAGAAGGGGGTCAACAGCGAGGCGCTGCTGGCGGAGCTGGCGCAGATAGAAGAGAGGATCAACCAGCAGCTGGCCGACTGGCTGGCAGCCGGTGGCGAGATCCGCCGCAGCCGGACCGGCGAGGCCATCATAGATTCGCGCTACTGGCACTGCATGCTGGCAGGAGCGGAGGTCACCATCCCCTGCGGCGGCACCCACGTCAGCAACTTGGCAGAACTGGGCCAGGTTCGGGTGCAACTGGCCCCCTGCGAGGAAGGCTTCACCCTGGTCACCCGGGTCACTCCTTAAGTCAAACGTCAGGCCGGACGTGTCCCGGCCTGACGTCGTCACCAATCAGCCGAGGCGGATCAGCAGGATACCGCAGAGGATCACCAGCGCGGCCCACAGCCGCACCCGCCCCAACGGCTCCCCCAGCCAGCACCAGGAGAGCAGCACAGCAAACAGCACGCTGCTCTCGCGCAGCGCCGCCACCAGCCCGATGGGCGCCTGGGTCATGGCCCAGATGACGATGCCGTAGGCAAGCAGTGACAGGGCGCCGCCGAGCGCACCGGTTCGCCATGCCGCGAGATCGTGCGCGTGCCAGGCGGTGCGACTCTGCCAGCGCATCAGCAACGGCATCATCAAGGCCGTCAGGGCAAACAACCAGAGGGTGTAGCGCACAGGCGCCCCGGCCGAACGGGCGCCAGCGCCATCGGATAGGGTATAGGCGGCGGTGAACAGCGCCGTGATCAGCACGGCACGCAGAGCTGCAGGCACCAGCCTGATGCCGCCACGCCAGGCCATCAGCAACACCCCGCTGACCAGCACCACAGCACCCGCTACCGCCACTCCACCTGGCACCTCCCCCAGTAGTAGCACCCCGAGCAAGAGGGTCACCAGGGGGGCACTGCCACGGGCCAGCGGATAGATCTGGCCGAACTCCCCCAGCCGATAGGCCCGACCGAGAAACAGGCAATAACCGCAATGTAGCAGGATGGATAGCGCCAGCCAGGGATATTCGGCAGGCACAGGCAGTCCCACCAGCGGCAAGAAGGGGGCGGCAAACAGCCCGGAGCAGAGGGAGACCAGCAATACGCTGACGCGCCCCTCGGCTTGGCGCTTGGCCAGCGCATTCCAGAGGGCGTGCAACAGCGCGGCCAGCAGGATGGCCGCAAAGAGGGTGGGTGTCACGACGGGTTCCTGTCACTAAGAGCGGGACAGACTACCCTACTTTCGGTGCAACAACCGAGATCGGCTTCATAAGATGCTCATCTGACAAACCGGCCAACAGCCGGTTTGTCAGAGGGAGGAGAGCAGAGTGACCTAGCTCAGGCGACGCTGCCAATGGATGGCCAGCAGGATAAAGCCCATCCCGACCCAGAGGTTCCAGACCGGGATCTCGCCAAACAGCCAGATCCCCAGCAACACCACGAACATCAGGCCTGAATATTCGGTTGCCGCAATACGGTTGGCCTCCACCTGCCGATAGGCGTAGATGCAGCTGGCATGGTAGAGCAGTTGCATCACCGCGCTGCCACCGATCAGCGCCAGCAGACGCCAGTCCACCGGCTGCCATTGATTCACCGCTAACCCCGCCGTCAACGGCAACGCCAGCAGGTTGGCCCAGAACAGGGTTGCCACCACAGAGATACCCGCTGGCAACTTGCGGCCGGTCACGTTGAACAGCGCCAGGGTGAAGGCGGTCACCAGAGCACCCAGTCCCGCCAGATGAAAATCCCCCGGCTTGAGCACGAACACGACCCCGAGCAGGCCTATGCCCCCCAACAGCCAGACCCGGGAGTGGATCTTCTCCTTGAGCAACCAGGCCGCCAGCGGCAGGGTCAGCAGCGGAGAGACATAGAAGATGGCGTTGGCCGTGGCCAGCGGCAGCTGGGTCAGGGCCAGCATCATGCCGCCCCCGCCGAGCAGACAGAGGTGACCGCGCAGCAGGTGCCATTTCCAGGCACCCAGTCCCCAAGCCGCTCTCGGCACCCGCAGCATGAAGGGCAGCAGCACCAGCAGGGTCAGCAGCTGGCGCAGGACCATGTATTGGAAGGGGCTGAAACCGGGGCCGATCAGCTTGACCAGCACATCGGAGAAGGCCTGGGCCAGATTGCCCAGCACCAGAGTGATGATGGCGAAGGTTTGCAGGTCCAGAGCGAACCGCTTGCGCAACAGCTCCATCAGCGACAGCCACTCGTGTGGCGAACGCAGATAAAATGGCTCAACGGCTCAATCGCTGAATCTTGTTCAGTATTAATGGGGTAAAAAACCATTTTTAAACATATCCATCAACAGTTGCCGATTAATCATTCAGAGGGTACCCAGTAATATGGCGGCGAGCACCCGTTTTCTTTACTACCTCAAGACATAATAATTTCATTGTTATGCCTAAAAGATATTAAAAGGAGGTCATACCGATGTGGGGAATGTCATCTTCCAGATAGGGCTCGCCCACGGCGGTGAAGCCATGACGACCATAGAAACCCTGCAGGTGCGCCTGAGCGCCCAGATAGATGCTGATCCCGGGCCACAGCAGTTCGCATTCTTGCAGCGCCTGTTGCATCAGCTGGTGACCCAGACCGTCGCCTCTGGCCTCGGGTGCCGTCACCACCCGGCCGATCACCACCTGATGCGACTTGGCCACGCCGGGCGCCATCAGTCTGGCGTAGGCCACCAGCACGCCATTCTGCCAGCCGAGCAGGTGCTGCACGTCGGGACGCTTGTCGACCCCGTCCATATCGAGGAAGACACAAGTCTGCTCCACCACGAAGACGCGGGATCTCAGGGTGAGCAGTTCATACAGTTCGTTGACGTCGAGTTGTTCAAAAGACTTGAGGGACCAGTTCATGGAAGTTCCTTGCTCATGATGAGAAGGGCAGCATAGCCAGCCGCGCAGGCGCAGGCATTAACTTTTGTTAAGATCCTTCAACCGTTTGCGAATACGGCTCAGGCTGATGGGGGTGATGCCAAGATAAGCGGCGATCTGGTGATCCGGCACCCTGGCGTCCAGCTCGGGAAAGCGTTGCAGGAAGTGCTGATAACGGGCCTGAGGGCTCGCGGTCAGCAAGAGCAACTCCTTCTCCTCTTTGATCCGCAACTGCACCGCCAGCAGGTGGTGATACCAGGCAGGCCAGCAAGAGAGCTGACGCAAGTCGCCAAGGTTGAAAAGTTGCAAACGGCAGGGCTCCAGCGCTTCCACGCTGTAGCGGGCAGGTTCACCACTGAGCAGATGGTGGAAATCGATAAACTCGTCCCCCTCCCAGTAGAACTCCTTGATGTACTCACGGCCATCCGCCAGCACCACCTTGGCCCGCAGCAGCCCCTGCTCCACCCTGACCAGCAGGTCGGGCCTGTCGCCCGCATGCCAGAGACAGGTGCGGGGGGTTAATGTCAGCGGACGGGCAAAAGAGAGGAGGCGCGCGGCCTCCTGCTCATTCATGACCCGATCCCGGCTAAATGGGGGTCTGTCCATCCCGTTCGCCTCAGGCGCGACGCTGACGCACGGCTTCAAACAGGCAGACGCCCGTTGCCACCGACACGTTGAGGCTGGAGACGGCCCCGGCCATCGGGATGCTCACCAGCTCGTCGCAATGCTCGCGAGTCAGACGGCGCATACCCTTGCCTTCGGCACCCATCACCAGTGCCATGGGGCCGGTCAGTTTGGCCTGATAGAGATCGTGATCGGCCTCACCGGCGGTGCCAACCAGCCAGACGCCGCGCTCCTGCAGCTCGCGCAGGGTGCGGGCCAGGTTGGTGACCTGGATGAGCGGCACCACTTCGGCGGCGCCACAGGCGACCTTGCGCACCACTGAGGTCAGGCCGCTGGCCTTGTCCCGCGGCACTATCACCGCATGCACGCCAGCTGCATCGGCGCTGCGCAGGCAGGCGCCGAGGTTGTGCGGGTCAGTCACCCCGTCCAGCACCAGCAGGAAGGGCTGGCTCTGTTGTGCCACCAGCTCGTCCAGCAGGCTGGCCAGATCGTGCTCGGCCAGCTTGGGCGCCTCTATCACCTTGGCCATGATGCCCTGGTGATTGTTGCCTTCCGCTTTGTCATCAAGGGTCTTGCGGTTCACGCTCTGCACCTTGAGGCCGAGCGACTCCAGCTCGGTCAGCAGGGGTTGCAGCCGGTCGTCATCCCGCCCCTTGAGGGCCCACACTTCGATGAAGCGCTCGGGAGTGCGCTCCAGCAGCGCGGATACAGCGTGAATGCCGTAGATCAGTTCAGTACTCATGTTCAAGATCCGTGGTGTCGGGTCGCATGAATGCACCCCGAAGAAAAATGGCCGTACCGGCAGCCTGACCACCATGATGCAGGTCTCGTCACCGGTCGCTAAATGATGACGCATCATACCAGAGAGACCTGCATCTAGGGAGGAGGAAGCTGCTCGGCCAATCGCCTGTCGCTATCTCAAGCCCTTCGGCGGCACGTGGCGACAAGCCAATCATGGCGTGTTAGCCGCTATGCTGCGCTCAAAACGATGGGTGTCCCAACTTCACTACCTGACATCGTGAAAGCGATAAATCCGCCCATTCTCGTTCACCTCCGCCACCTTTCTCAAAGCCTCCGCTGGCGACAAACCGAACTTTCGGGTTAACACAACGAACAGATGGTAGAACTCGGATTTCAAATCCGCTGCGAAGATCCCCGGATCATCAGATCCCAGACAAATAGACATAGGCACATCACCTTCAATCACCTCACCCGGCAAACCCATCCAGCGAAAGATATGATGCTCGCTGACATCTCGATACTGGCTGATACGGGTATTGCTGGTCGGAGGGCACTCAATCGCAATGTTTCGGTCTGCCATTTTTGCCATCATCGCCTGTTGCAACGAAACTAACGCCTCATCCGGCAAATATTCCAGGGTGACATCAATGTATTCATTTCGCTGCTTTCGCACGTTGTCATCTGTCAACCATTGCCGATACAACTTCAGCGGCCTTTTCATGCCCGCCACTTTAGCCAACTCTCTAGCGCGCTCGTACTCTTCCAACCAAAGGGATTCGGGCTTTAATGGCCCATCCAATTCACCCAGCAGACCTTCCGATTCAGCCAACACGCCTCGCAAATCAAACACCTGCTCAAGGGTGGTAATCGAGATCTCGTCTTCCAGCGAAAACACCTTATGGGCCAAACGAACCGCTTCAATCGCTGCATCACTGGCGTAACGAAGTAACTGTGGATGATTGCGAAGTTCCCGCCAGATAAATACCAAATCGAGCAATCGCGTCTCTTTGGTCATGGACAGAGACGATGGCAAAGAGCGTTTCCAGATGTTAGGCGTGATGCCAATGGCGGTGCAGTGACCAAGACGGTCACCATTACGCAACGGCAAAAACCTCAAGGCATCATCAATGGAGCGAATACCACTGATCAGATGCGGGAAGTCCTCGCCAACATGATAGGTAAAATGAGCAATACCGGATTTTGCCAGCACCCGAAACAAGGGGCCAAACAATTCCGGTGGCGCGTGCATCTCATTGGCTGCGGCATCCACACCTCGAATCCAGCGGGTCAAGCGTGGCTCATGATTCAGGATCTCCATCAGGATAGCTGCCTGATTTTTTACATCCTTGAACAGCAACGCGTAGGGATAGACTTCATCCTTTTGGGGCTTTTTCTTGATGAAGTGCGGCACCAGCGCTAGCTCGGCACATATACTGTCAGGCTTAACCTGCTCAAGATTATCGAGCACTTGGGTGATATTGAGCGGCTGGGGATGTTCCCAGTCTACGGTCATGTGACCTTTAAGGTATTCCCAATACCCACGCAAAACACTGAAGATCAGTTTTTGCATTTTGTTGGGGTCGCTCTTCGGAGCAAAACGCCCTTCCAGATAACGGACCTGAGAATACACACCAGCCCCATGTGCATGTTTGAAACGAGACAAATAAGATTTCTCGGTCTCTTCCCTCAGCTCCGTCATGGTGTATTTCTGGAACTGATCAAACCCGAAAAAATCGTCTCGCTGAACCAGCAGGGTCAAATACTGATTCTGAATTAGCAGGTAAATCCAAAGCAGTCGTTCCAATCCTTCTGGCGCACCATGCCGCCATTTTTCCAACAACCCGGTTAGCAAGCGAAACTCAGACTCCTGGCTGTATTTGTCATCTGTTGGCCAAACCGTCGTAAACCCGTACTCCAGGTCATTATGCAGAATGGTGCTGTCCGCCAACTGCTGCGGGTGCTGCAATGACACCATCCAATCAGGCAACACCATGCCCTGAGCTACCCGGCAAAGAATTTCACGAATATTACAGGCGATCTGCAAACGATCCCTGAAGATCTCCGGCGTCAAGGAGGGATCAATCTGGGCACAGAGTTGTTTCATCTCTTGATAGCCCCAGCCCTTTTCGAAATCTCTGACAGTCACTCCAGGGTGTTTGAGCGCATCCAGCCAACACTCTTCCGCACTGGTACTGCCATTCAGATGTTGGTGAGTTTCGTGCAGGCGTTCACGGGTAATGTAGTCCTCAACTGTCGGGTGATAAGGGTACAAAGGCCAGCGAAAGCGATATTCCGGACTGGCTGAACCTGAGTTAAATACCTGATGACATGCCATAACTGGCAGGCACGATACCCGGCTCATCAGTGTTTGCCACTCCGAAAACAAAGCAAGATCGGTTTTGGGGCCACCTTTCTCGTTTTTAACAAATTTTTCAGCGATAAAACGCAAAGCCGCAATTGGGCCAAGTTTCATATTTCGCTGTTTGAGTTGTTGTGCCAAGGATGACCAAGCCGATTTGGCTATATGATCAGGCAAGCTACGCGTCTGCTCGTATTGAGCAAGGAACACAGATGACTCCACCCTGTCATCAAGTGATACCTCATCCAACGAGATGTTACTCAGCCGATGCAATAGTACTGTCGAGTTAAGAAGAAACCTTTCCATACCCAATCCTTAAACAATTACCAGCATTATTTATCTGCCACTGGATTAGCTGGGGCATTCTCACTTTCATTCTTCTTCTTTGATTCATATGGTGCAGCAGCAATACCTGAAACATTCAGAAACCTAAATCCCAATACAGGTTTTGAAGAATTTAAAGACTCCACAGCACTAAACTTAACCTTATCATTAAATCCATCGCCAATAATTTCATCTAACAGAGCAAGAAGATTTTTTTCCTGTTGAGAGAGCAAATGATCTGCCGAATTAATACTACCCAAAGGGAAAATAAATGGATGCACTAATGGACACTTCAAAATAGAGTAGAAGATCGGATGAGTGCTGCTTATATTCGAGAGTTCCCCCATCGATTTCAATTTAGTCACTAACTGACCAACTGATGTAATCGGGTTCTGCTTAAAATTCACAGAAATACGCGAAACAGAACTATCGCAAACTCTATGATATGCATCCTCTTCCACTAAAACAGCATGAAGAAAAGCCAATACATTGAAGCGCATAATTTTTGCAGCATTAGTGTGCTTCGCATATTTACCCTCAAACGCCAAGGGATCATTACCCAACAAAGACTTATGTTTTTCTGCAACGTTTGATAGATTGAAAAATAGCCGAGTCCAAATCTTACCTATGAGCATGGATGATGGTTTTATTTTGGAGGATATTCGTCTAACAAGGCGATTCCATTTTATTAGCTGAACTATGGATTCATTGACATCCTGCTCATCAACAACATCCAGCTCCTCAACCTCTTCGCCAGCTCCTTTTTCAGCATATTTAGACCACAACGGAGCAACACAAGTCGGTTTTGCAAGAACCTTTATAACGGCCTTTCTAAATTGTTCATTTTCAAAAATTATTTTTTTATATATATCAGGGAGCTTTGAAGCATCTGTATCAGCTATTTCAATTTCAGAAACACCAGTGTCGACATCTGCAAGGTCAGCAATTGCACCAATGAGATTAAAGACGGACAGAAAATCAGTCGGAGACGGCGTCAAGGCGGAACTCAAAGATGCGGCAAGTGCAACCTTTGCAAGCCCACTCTCTGCATTAATATCAAGCGCACGGTAGTCTGCTTTTTTTTTCTTACTCATGTGAATCATACCAAGATACACACCGGGAGACGTATTCGGACTTCCATCATCAGAAATAACAGCGCAACTTCTATTAGCCCAATTTGTTACGCTTTCACGCCGCCCAATGGACATATATGATTTGAATTCAATATCCGGAGGTTGTCGATAGCGCCCCCCTGATTTCCAACTGATTTTTGAACACTATCAAAAAGACTAACACTACCACAACCGACCAACATTAACTGAAGAAGCTGGGAAAGCCCCCCATCACATAGAGCACTCACTTGGGATGCTAGATATACAGAGCAATTTCTAAGAGCTTCATTACTCGATTGAGGGCGAAGATAAAATCCAGTATTAACCTCCTGATCTTGGAGAGAATATCTAAAAACATCATCACACAACGAATCCATCCCAATACGATGCTGCTCATAGTTCAACCCTGCTCGATATATACTACTAAGCATGGCACCATACAACGAATCCCGCAGGAGCATACTTTTAGAAAGCGTTGAAGCTTGCAACCGAGAATAGTAATCCTGCATAACTTGCATCAACAACCTGACAGGCTGCTTCAAAAGCTCATCAACATACATATCAAGATCGGAGCCAATTCGTATGTTTAGACCATTCGAGACAATATTCTCTAAAGCACTCCGAACCGAATTAACCTTTACTCCATCCTCGCCTTTACCGTATACAACGCTAATGTTTTCGCAGCCTTTCTCTCGCCCTTTTTCGCCAACCAGTTGCAACATAGTTTTGAGCTGTATTCGTTTCTGCACAGGAAACAGCTTCAACAAATACTGCTGTTCAAGATGCTCCACCATATATCCCCGCTCGGCTAGGCGGGCACTCTCTTTTTCCTGATCGAGCAAGGTTTTACTGTAATTTTCGTATTGCTTACCGCGGATCAACTGGGAATACAAACGCAAATCGCCAGTCGCCACCACCACCAACTTCTGACTATTAAAAAACCTGCGAATGGATTCAAGCACATCCCAACCCGTATCAAACTGGGTATCGATATCATCGAACGAGATCAAAATAGCCTTGCAGCCGAGGATCTTACACGCGCATTCAACAAGCCGGTCAAAAATCTCGGCTAAATCCTGACCACCGATGGAGTAGTCAAGCTGGGCATCCAGCTTCAAAGCGTCACTGAAATATTCTGGCTTGTATTCCTTGTCGGTCAGCAAATGCAACCCGCGCTTCAGTTGCCCCAGATGATTCTGCCAACGCTCTTTATGCTCTTTATGGTTATTAGATGACCAGCTCTCTTTTAACTTGTCTGATACCATCTTATTCAAGCGGGCTGTCACCGTGACCAGAATAGGTTCATGACGCGGCAACTTGGTTGGGTCGATGGTCGGCAGACACTTGATGCTCACGCTGGCACCACTTGTGTCACCATTTAGTGATTTGACCACGCTATTGATAAAAGTGGTTTTACCTGCACCACGAGTACCATCAACAAAGAACACATTACGGCCAGACTCATCAATAACCCGTGTTACATTCGTAGGCTTATCAGCATCTGCCGGGGTAACCGAATCTCGAATGCTCTCAACCAACTGATCACGCAGCGCTTTCTGGATCAGATCTCCGTCTTTGGTACTGCCAGGAAGATTGGAGGCGAACAAGTCGATGATGATGTCGTAATTTTCTTGATTTTCAGCCTGCTTGGTATCAGTCATATCGGTATCGATCCAGTCATTTTGTTTTTTTGGCCAGTCTGTACATCAGAACTGGCGCTTTAAATTTAAACAGCATTGACTGCTGCAATGCTCAAGATGGAAAAATGGGGCACCCGCCTTGCTGAGCACCTCGTAGCAGCCCACAGACCAGCAACCTGTCACTCCAGTCACTCCAGTCACTCCAGTCACAGGTGGGCATGGTATTTCCCCCTGTAAATCGCCGAGGCGGGTTGAGCGGGTCAGTAGTAATTAACATGGACACCCATCGTTGTTCGGCAATCAAATCGGGAGGGTTACATTTTGATGAGATGTAATGGGCATTAATCGCTTATCAATTCAATTTGATCTGCGTGACAGCCTCCAGCCTGCTGCTTTGAACCTGCGATGTGGCGCTGGCCTGGCTCATGTTGCCAAACGGCTATGTTAGCGGGCAAAGCGGTGGAGGGAAGAGGGAGATGATGGTTTCCTGAGCAAGATCAATAAATTAATCGGCTAGGGGAGTACCGGAGTAGAGCAGCAATACCGAAGGGGTAAAATGAAAAATGGGACACCCACCTTTCTGAGCGCCGCGTAGCGACCTATAGAATGGCAATCGCGCAGGGATTGTGCTCCTAGCCATAGGCACGGAGCTTAGCCGAGCTCCGCCGAAGGGCTGAGCCCCTCCCCTTTCGCTGACCATAAAAAATCCGAACCCCGGTAACAGGGTTCGGATTTTTTTTGTCTCCGGCACTATCGGGCTCTGGAGGAGATAACCCGGGGCCATCAGCCCCTTACGACCTCAGCCCAGGTCGCTGGACCCAGGCCATGGCCGAAGGGCTTATCCCTTGGCCTTGTCACGAGCCTTTTTGCTCGGTCGTCTGTTGCTGGGCTTGGCGCGGCCACCCTTGTCGGATTTGCCGGTCTCCTTGCCCTCTTTGCGTTTATCGTGACGCAGGCCCCCCTTGGCAGGCTTGCGCACCACCTCTTTGCCATCCTTGCCGGTGAGTGGCGCTTCCACCATCACGAAGTCGATCTTGCGATCGTCCAGATTCACGCCCATCACCTTGACCCGTACCTTGTCACCCAGACGGTAGCGACGGCGGAAGTTCTCGCCGATCAGCTGCATGTGCAGGGGATCAAACTGGTAGTAGTCGTTGGTGAGGGTGCTGACGTGCACCAGACCGTCGATGTGGATCTCCGCCAGACGGACGAAGAAACCAAAGCCGGTGACGCTTGCGATGACGCCGTCGAACTCGTCACCCACGTGATCCAGCATGTACTCGCACTTGAGCCAGTCGGCCACGTCGCGGGTCGCATCGTCGGCACGGCGCTCTGTCATGGAGCAGTGCTCGCCCATCGGGTCCACTTCTTCCAGCTGGTAGTGATAACCACCGCTCGGGGTCCACTTGTGGCGCAGATTGCCCTGCTGCTCCTTGGCCGTCTGGTACTTGATGGCGCGGTGCAGGATAAGGTCAGGGTAACGACGGATCGGCGAGGTGAAGTGGGCGTAGGACTTCAATGCCAGACCGAAGTGGCCGATATTGTCGGCCTGATAGACGGCCTGGCGCATGGAACGCAGCAGCATGGTGGATAGCAGCTCCGCATCGGGGCGCCCTTCAAACTTGGCAGCCAGCTCGGCAAAGTCTTTCGGCTCGGGTTCAAGGCCACCCTTGAGCTCCAGACCCAGCTCGGCCAGGAAATCGCGGAAACCAGTCAGACGCTCTTCGCCCGGACGGTCATGCACCCGGAACAGGGCAAAGGCTTCGTTCTTCTCGATGTAACGGGCTGCGGCCACGTTGGCCTGGATCATGCACTCTTCAATGATCTTGTGGGCATCGTTGCGCACCAGCGGCACTATCTGGTCGATCTTGCGCTGGGCGTTGAAGATGAAACGGGTCTCTTCGCTCTCGAACTCCACCGCACCGCGCTGGTGACGGGCATGTTTGAGCGCCTTGTAGAGGTTGTTGAGCTCCTCGATATGGCCCACCAGCGGCTCGTACTGCTGACGCAGCTTGGGCTCGCCATCCAGGATCGCCGCCACCTTGCTGTAGGTCATGCGCGCGTGGGAGTTCATCACGGCTTCGTAGAACTTGTAACCGGACATGCGGCCGGCGGCTGAGATGGTCATCTCGCACACCATGCACAGGCGGTCGACCTGCGGGTTCAGGGAGCAGAGACCGTTGGAGAGCACCTCCGGCAGCATGGGCACCACGAACTCGGGGAAGTAGACTGAGTTGCCGCGCTGATACGCTTCGGCATCCAGCGCTGTGCCGGGCTTAACATAGGAGGAGACATCCGCGATGGCCACCCACAAGCGCCAGCCGCCACCGCGCTTGGCTTCACAGAAGACAGCGTCATCGAAGTCGCGGGCATCTTCTCCGTCTATGGTGACCAACGGCAGGGCGCGCAGGTCGATACGACCCTCTTTGGCCTTCTCTGGTACCTGTTCGCCCAGACCGGCAACCTCCTTGGTCACCTCTTCCGGCCAGGTATGTGGAATACCGTGGGTACGCAGGGCGATCTCAATCTCCATGCCTGGCGCCATGTTCTCGCCCAGCACGTCCAGCACGGTACCGACCGCGTTGATGCGGGAGGTGGCACGCTGATTGATGCGCACAACCACCACCTGGCTCTGGCGGGCACCCTTGTTTTCCCCTTCGGGGATGATGATGTCCTGGCCGATGCGGCTGTCATCCGGCACCACGAAACCGACGCCATTCTCGACGAAGTAACGGCCGACGATATCCGCCTCGCGGGACTTGAGCAGACGTACCAGACGAGCTTCCTGACGACCCTTGCGGTCAATCTCGGTCGGCTGCACCAGCACGTAGTCGCCATGCATCAGACGCTGCATCTCGCGGTTGTTCAAATAGAGATCCGGTCCACCACCTTCCGGGCGCAGAAAACCGAAACCATCTTTGTGGCCGAGTACATACCCCTTCACCAGATTCAGACGATCCGGCAGGGCATAACATTGGTTGCGAGTGAATACCAGTTGCCCATCACGCTCCATGGCGCGCAGACGACGGCGCAATGCTTCCAACGGCTCTTCGTCGGTCAGCTTGAGTGCCTTGGCCAGCTCTTCCCGGGACATGGGTTTTTCATGGCCCTTGATGAGCTCCAGCAGCATCTCGCGACTGGCGATGGGGTTTTCGTATTTTTCGGCCTCGCGTTGGAGGAAAGGATCTTTTTGAGACATAAGCAGGCCTTAGGGTAGGTAATAACGCAGACATTATATCGAAGGGGGGAGCTAATGGCATCCATCGGCTGCCTTTTGGCCAATCTCTCTGTCATACTATGCAAAGTTTGCAGTCATGATGAGACACGGAACTCATGAGCAAGGACTCGTTTGCCCAATCTGCCGCCTATCTGAAGCAGGCGGTCCCCCTGATGATCAAGTATCAAATTCCCACGACACCGGATAATTACACCCTTTGGTATAACTATGTGGCCGCCAGCATGCCCGAGCTCAATCAGGCTATCGAACAGGCCATCAAGCTACAGGGCACCTGCTCTCTCATCACCTGTGAACGGCTCTATCACCAGCATCTCGCCGCCCAGGACGAGCAGCAGATGGAAGCGATGAAACTCAGTCTGGCCGCCATGGCCAACGAGCTCGGCCATACCATGCAGGACGCCATCTCCGACACCGGCATGTTCCAGGAGATACTCGACAAGAGCTTCGATCGACTAAGCCTCATCGACGATGAGGGGCTTAGCCTGGAGGATACCATGGGTATCTTGCGGGATCTGGTACGCGAGTCGCGAGATATTCGCATGTCGACCATGCATTTTCGCAATCAGCTCAGTAACGCCGAGAAGGAGATCAAGGAGCTGCGTGAGACACTGAATGAGACCCGCAAGCTGGCTAACGAGGATGCCCTCACCTCACTGCTCAATCGGCGCGCCTTCGATCTGGAGATAGACGGCCTGATCCGTAGCAAGCGGCCCTTCTCGCTCATTTTGTCAGACATAGACCGCTTCAAGAGCTTCAACGACGAATATGGCCACCTGCTGGGGGATCAGGTATTGCGCGCCTTCAGCAAGCGACTGCGGGAAACCTGCAAGGAGGGTGTCACCGCCTACCGGCTCGGTGGCGAGGAGTTTGCCCTGCTGGTACCCATGCGTAGCCTGGCCCTGAGCCGCCAAATGGCCGAGAGCCTGCGCCGGGCCATCGAGAAAATGTCCATTCTGGATCGCAAGTCCGGCCGCCGCATCGACCATATCACGGCCTCGTTCGGGGTAGGCGAGTATAATGGCCAGGAGACGGGCGATGCCCTGGTCGAACGTACCGACAAGCTGCTCTACAAGGCCAAGGAGCTGGGCCGCAACCGCGTGATGCCACTGCCCTCCTGATCCTTCCTGGCAACAAAAAGGCCGGTCAATGACCGGCCTTTTTCATCGTTGCAACACTAACCTCAGAGGCTTTTCAACTTCTCTTCCGGCAGGGCCAACTCGTCATTGTGGTTGACGCCAACGCCGCGCTCCAGTACATGACGGGCAATGGCGTGAGCCTCTTCCAGTGAGTGCATGCTGTAGGTGCCGCACTGATACTCGTTCAGCTCGGGGATCTTGGCCTGATCCTGCACAGTAAGCACGTCGCTCATGGCGGCCTGCCAGGCTGCGCCGACACGAGCTTCGTCCGGTGCACCAATCAGGCTCATGTAGAAACCGGTACGGCAACCCATGGGGGAGATGTCGATGATCTCCACGCCGTTGCCATTCAGGTGATCTCGCATAAAACCGGCGAACAGGTGCTCCAGAGTATGGATACCGCGCTCGGAGAGGATCTCCTGGTTCGGCACGCAGAAACGCAGATCGAACACGGTAATGGTGTCCTTGTTCGGGGTCTGCATGGTCTTGGCCACACGTACCGCAGGGGCTTCCATGCGGGTGTGGTCAACGGTAAAACTGTCCAATAACGGCATTTCTGACTCCTGATTTGGTTACCAGAACCAGCCCCCGCTGGAGAGCTGATCCTTGCATTGTCGATACTGGGCGCCGTAGCGCTGGGCACGAGCCTCTACCTTGCGGGAGGTCTTCATCAACCACCCCTTGCTGCGGTAGCTGCCGCGCCGGTAGCCACCCCACCCTTCGTGATAGTTGAGGTACTGGCCATAGGCATCCCACTTGGAGGTGCCGTTCAGCCGCTGGGCCTTGTTAGTGTACCAGCCCATGAAATCGATGGCGTCAGCAAAGTCGTCGCGGCTGCTCCAGCTATTGCCGGTTTCCCGCTGGTAATCGTCCCATGTTTCATCTTTCACCTGGGCATAACCATACGCGGAACTGGCCCGCCCGGTCGGGATGAAGAGGAAATACCCCATCGGCGGCTGGGCGTCATGCACGAAGGAGGACTCCTGATACATCATGGCCATCACCACCGGGATCGGTGTGCCCCACGTCTCGTTCATCTTGAGCGCCGCCTTGTGCCACTCGGGTTTTTCCCGAAAGATCTGGCACAGGTTCTCTGGCTGGGCCGGCGGCCGGGTACTGCAGGCGGTCAGGCTAATCAACAGGCCCGCAGCCACGAAGAGGCGCATCCATGACATCTGAAGGCTTGTATCTTCGTTCTCTTGATCGTTACGAGGCACATGCATCACATCAAATCGCGTCTTCGTTCTCTTCGCCGGTACGAATACGAATGACCCGTTCAACCTCGCAGACGAAGATTTTGCCATCACCAATTTTGCCGGTGCGGGCTGTGTTCTGGATGGCTTCCAGACAGGCATCGAGATCCTCGTCCTGCACCACTAGCTCCACCTTCACTTTCGGCAGGAAGTCGACCATATATTCGGCGCCACGATAGAGTTCGGTGTGCCCCTTCTGGCGACCGAAGCCTTTGACTTCGGATACTGTCATGCCGTTGATGCCGATCTCGGCCAGGGCCTCGCGCACATCGTCCAGCTTGAACGGTTTGATGATGGCTTCAATCTTCTTCATGGTGACTCCTTACCAGTTCTGTTTGCCAAACCCCGACGTAATGGGGTAACGGCGATCCTTACCAAAGTTGCGGGCCGTGATACGGGGCCCGACGGCGGCCTGACGGCGCTTGTATTCGTTGAGATCCACCAGCCGGATCACCTTGCGCACCACAGCCTCCTCGAAGCCTTCCGCCACCAGATCGGCGACCGAAGCATCCTCTTCCACGTAACGCTTGAGGATGGCATCCAGGATGTCATAGGGGGGAAGGCTGTCTTGATCCACTTGGTCTGGCGCAAGTTCTGCCGAAGGGGGACGATCGATGACCCGCTGCGGGATCACATAATCGACCGAGTTGCGATATTCGCACAATTTGAAGACCAGCGTCTTGGGTACATCTTTCAGCACGTCGAAACCGCCCGCCATGTCACCGTACAGAGTGGCATAACCGACCGCCATTTCGCTCTTGTTGCCGGTAGTCAGCACGATACGACGACGCTTGTTGGAGAGCGCCATCAACAGCACACCGCGGCAGCGCGCCTGCAGGTTCTCTTCGGTAGTGTCGCGGGCGGTGCCTTCAAACAGCGGCGCCAGCTGGGTCATAAAGCCTTCGAACATGGGCTCGATGGAGATGATGTTGAACTCCACCCCCATTCGCTCGGCCTGCTCCTTGGCATCTTCCACACTCATCTGGGCGGTGTAGCGAAACGGCATCATCACTGCCTGTACCTTGTCGGCCCCGATGGCGTCGGCCGCGATGGCCAGCGTCAAGGCGGAATCGATCCCGCCGGAGAGACCCAGCACTGCGCCCTGGAAGCCGTTCTTGGTGATGTAGTCACGCACCGCCAGCACCAGCGCCTGATAGGTCTCGGCCAAAGGATCGAGCGGGGCAGCCGGCTCACACTCTTTCACCGGTTCACCATTGGCAAAGCGCACTAGCGCCAGCTCTTCGGCGAAGGGGGCCAACTTGTGGGTCAGCTCGCCCTGACCGTTGAACACCTTGGAACAACCGTCGAAGATCAGCTCGTCCTGGCCACACACCTGATTGAGATACACCAGCGGCAAACCTGTCTGCTGACAACGTGTCGTCATCAGCTCATGGCGGATCCAGGGTTTCTCCTGATCGTAGGGCGAGGCATTGATGGTGAGCAGCAGCTCGGCTCCCGCTGCCTTGGCGGCCAGCACCGGGCCCGGTTGCCACAAATCTTCACAGATGAGCAGCCCCAGCTTGTGACCACGGAACGGCACCACGTGGGTCTCAGTGGCAGCGGTGAAGTAGCGCTTCTCGTCAAACACACCGTAGTTGGGCAAGTCCTGCTTGAAGTAACGAGCAATCAGCTTGCCGTGCTCATAGAGGGAAGCCGCATTGTAGAGAGCCTCTCCTTCACGCCAGGGATGTCCCACCAAAATGGCACAGTTTCCCTGCCATTCGGCAATACGAGCCAGTGCGGAATCGACCCGTATCATCAGATCGGCACGCAGCAGCAGATCTTCCGGTGGATAGCCGGTCAGGGCCAGCTCGGGGCAGACCAGCAGATCAGCGCCTTGCTGCTCGGCCTGAGCAGCCGCAGCGAGCACTTTGTCAGTGTTATCTTCGATGGCGCCTACCGTCAGATTCAACTGGGCAAGCATCAGAGAGAGGGCTTTTGCCATGGCAATGCATCTTAAAATCAAAAATGATGGGGAATGATAAAGAAAAGGGGGGCAATCTGCCAGTTCAAGTCAGGAGTTCTGTGTGACAGCAGGCCCCAAGGGGGATAAGCTGTAGAGATTCATGGAACGACATATTCAGGTTCATATGAAAAATAACGGATTTACCCTGTTAGAACTGATGATCACGATTTCATTACTGGTTATTCTTCTTGGGATAGGTATCCCCTCCCTCAAGAGCCTGCTCAGTGAGAATAGCCTGTCATTTCAATCACAAATGCTGTTAAAGCATATGAGATTTGCCCGCTCACAAGCGATTGACAATCAGCAAACGGTAACCGCTTGTTTAGCCGATGCATCAAATAAATGTGTGCAAAATAATCCGACCTACTATCTCGTCTTCGTAGACAGTAATAATAACAATGAACTTAATTCAGGAGAAATATTACTATCAAGTAGCCAGCAGTTGGCTGACGGGATCACTGCGACAGCAAATAGAATTTCCACTACTTACAGCTTGGATGGCACGAGTATAGGCACTAATGCAACCCTTTCCTTATGTGAAACAGGACAAATAAAAATAAACATTGTCACAGCCCAATCAGGTCGCAGCTCCAGCGCACCTCAAGCTACTGTATGCCCATGAACATCAACGAGGCTGAATTTTTTCTTGGTGTAAAGCTGCATCCAAACTAAATGGACTACTTACAGCCACACATTCCAAGACCTCCTTCACCTTGCTTATCTTACCATTATATTCAAACCCTTTCTTTTTAAAATTCTGATAAATCTCTGATTGATTACTACCTTTCACTGGACTCTGCAACACCACTTTTTTCCCATTATCCAATTCTACATAGCACTTTATATCCGCGGCCATGACAGAAAAGGACAAATGAAGTACGAACAGTCCATATACAGCGTTCATTATTGTACTCCTTCATATATATATATTTTCTTGGGTGCCATGTCCATTTCAGCCTCATCAGCACCTTGAGAACATTCTCCCTCAGCAGTACAACGCTCAGGCTCACCGTTGCCTTCATCCTTCAGGATAACCTCTTCACCTGGCGCACCACCAATAATGCGAACTTTGGAATCATCACCAGCATGAACAACAAGGTCGTCTGCAACTTTATTGTTAACTTCTACATAACGGACTGGGGTTTCATTTCCATCTTGGTCAATAATGTACCTAAATGTAGTACCATAATGCATATCAATCATATATTGACGCATGGCCCCTATCGATTGGATTGTACACTCTTGAAATGACTGAACCTGAGGCAGGAATGAAGTAAAGTAAAGCTTTCCTTGCAATACAACACCAGCACCCATCGATTTCTCCCCAGATTCATTTAACCAGTAAACCCATCCCTTTTTACTAGTTATTGCAGCTCTCATATTTAATATTTCTGAATCAGTGTCCTTCCCAACAAAAGGATCGTTGGTCACATCATAGAGATCAGAAACAACTAATGCAGTCGGGGTATTGGTTTTATAATTCTTGGCCACCACATTATAATCTCGCAGCATGAAGTAGGCATTCTGAACAGTAGACTCAGAGGATGGCCTGTTACGATCTCCACTACCAATCAGTACGGCATCAAATGGGCGTTCCTTATAAGTATATTGATCCTTCCCATTTACTATCGTTCGGGTCACTTCCTTGTTAAGGGTACGAACAATGACTGGTTGAGTAAAGAACCGGCGATCCGCCCCCTGCACAGAATCAGAGCCTAAGCTAGCAAACTTGAAAGCACTCCAGTCAGCCTTGTTGGCAGAAGGAAGATCTACCCGCCAGATATTACCACCAGTATCACCAGCATAAATTCTATCTGTTTTTCCATCACCATCACTATCCAACGTAGCAACAGTACCAGGCATGCTATCTGCCATCTCAGGCATGCTCAGATTAATTATGGAACCTGACGCAGGGGTTACACTGAAAATCAAAGCACCAGTATTGGCATTTACCATATAGATGCCTGCACCGGAGCCATCACTCACTCCCAAACCGATACTGCTTTTGTTAAGATCATAACCCCCAGCAAAGATCAGAACAGGATCAGTAATACCAGGTAAAAAAGCGACTTCTGGTACCGACCAAGTCTGCCCTAACTGGCTAAAACCAGTAGTCTGACTATTGATACTCCACTTCAAAGCTGGCACATCTGGGTTTGATATATTAAATGCGTAGTAACTCTTCCCTCCCCCTCGCAACCCCATAAACAACCAAGCAAAGTCCCCCTCAGAAGACTTAATCACGCCGTTATTATTTGCATCCTTAATTAATGCGACGGGTGAAGAATCAACTCCATAGATGTGGCTTGACGATTCCACATTTTTTCTAAGATCTTGCTGATTCCCCATGAATTCATATGGAATGATAGCCCAACTTTCATCAATACTAACTCCTGAGTCTTTGAACATATGCAAGAAACCAGCATTGGTCCCCATAATAATCCTCAAGTCAGGGCTATCATTTAAATTACCAGAGGGTGGGCCATAGTTAATAACGAGTGGTCGGGAATGCAACGGATCACCAAGAATAAAACGGCGAGTCGTAGTCGTTGTATCAAAATCCTCATCGTCAACATCAACCCCACGAGTCCAGTTAATCAATGTATCTGCCTCCGTTGAGTCAGCCACTTTCAGATGAGTGTTCAATACAGAGGCACTACCTGCAATACTTTCCAGACTTGTTCGATTAAGAGTATCCAATCTTACTTGGGAACGATTGACAACATATAAATTTCTTGAGGGTTTATCTGCCAACATAGCTTGCGCCCCCCCTTTAACCACAACATTCCCATCACGTTCATTTGACCAATAGGTCTGCGCACTCTCAATGATTGAACCATCGGCTTTAATTGCGGGCAGATCATTGACGTCTACAACATATCCTTTATTTGAAAACATAAGCTTTTTGAGATTGCCTTTCCAGCGCGGTCCTGAATCAGGCTCAAACATGGCATAGTAAATATTGTTCAGACTACGTGTGCGATCAAAATTATTGGTTGCAATAGCTGGAGAAACTAGCGATGTGTTAATCCGCAAAATAGCTAATAAAGATGACTTCAAAGCCTGGGTTAATGCAGTTGAATCTGTCGCCGGATAATAAGTTCCACCACCACGGCGGGCTGTCTCAGCCAACAGGTTTCCAGCTCCGCTGACAGCATCATCACCAAACCCTACAGTAAAGGTAGTCACGGTTTGTACGCCAGGTGAACCACTATTAACATCCTTGTGTTTCATATACCCAGCAAGAGCAGCCAAATAGCTTTTACTCCCACTAGAACCATAACCAACTGTCGTACCATAAGCAGCTTTCTCGTCACTACTAAGGGTATTTATAAGACCCTGTACTAATGTATTTGCTGCTGTATCTTGTGTTGGTTCACCATCAGTAATATAAATAACATATCCATTATTAGAGCACTTGTCATAAGGTGACTTATAGGTTCCTAGAGGATTTTCCGCTAACGTATCTCTTTCCGGTTTACGTGAACTATCATCGTCACCATAAAAAACGCTCTGACCACCAAATAAACGGTATGCTTCATATAATGTCTCACACAATGGGGTGTTTGTTTCAGCGCCAAGATTGTCTATTGTTGATAATAGGTTTTGCTCAGCTGTCACCCCTCCTCCCATATCTTCCTCATTACTCAGTATTCGTCTAACTACACGCCCACCGTTCTTGCCACCATTACTATCATTGAAGTTATATACAGCCAATCCAAAATCAACGCCTGGAGTTGATGAGATAATTCCCTTTACCGCATCCTTGGCAATTTTAAGGCGAGATTGAATACTATAACCTGTAGGGCCATAATACCAGCGAAGGTAGTTAGCAGAGTAAAGCGTCACACTAGTATTACTACCCGAAGCAGCATTGGCAACATTAGCTGTATAGTACCAAACACCTGAGTTATTAGCTGTTTTATTTATAGGGTAGCCTGTGGTAATACTGCCTACTGGTAAAGTTCCAGTAAATGGATTTGCTGTATTTCTAACTGTAATATCCTGCTTGCAGTCAACCAAATAAATTTCATTTTCAACATAAGGGGAAACTGAAACCCAGGAGCCTTGCCGTGGCACCTTACTATTATTAAAACTTGAAAATAAATAACTCCAAACCTGAGATTGAAAATACCCTATATTGCTCAGTGGAGTTTTTGAAGAATCACAGGCATTTATTTTATCAGAGAATCGCTTTGTACTGGTAATAACGGGGACAGTACCATCAGTAGAGTAATATATGTATTTTTTAGTATTGGCGCTATCAGGGTCCAGGTTTAATGCAGCATAATTTGTCAGAGGATTATACTCTTCTTTCACTACCTCCATTGTTTGACTCATACTACCAGAATTATCAAAAATAATAAGTATCTTTGGCCTAAAATCACCCGCCTTTGAGAAGTCATAGATAAAAAGTTCAGTATCATCAGAGTAACTATTTGTTGCGATAGCCGGCATGACCGCTATCAGGCAAAAAAATAATGATGTACATATATATTTAAGCATATCCTATGCTCCTTATTCAGATTTGAGCAGTGGTTGCTCAACACCTGCAATCCAATTCAAAGGACGGGCATTTTTCCCATAATTAACCCCCGCCTGCATCTCTATATAACGACAGGAAGGGATAACATTCTGACTACTCGCATTAAATTTACGCTTGCATACTGTTTCTGCACGCCGCGTCATATTAACGGTTGTAGATATATTGTTGCCGTATACACTCAAGGCTGCACTGGCACCCATTGTGGAAATGCGAGTAGATAGACCATTCTGCTGCAAAGCATTCTCAATTATTCCTTCCACTTGATGCTCTGCTTGCTGAACGCTGGCAGAAGCCCCTGCCATTCTTAAATCAATACCACTAGATTGCATTACAACGACAGCAATCAGTGTTAATGGTACTAAAATAACCAGCGCTACAATCAATGCAATTCCATGGATTGCCTTCATTTTCCGCCTCCCGCGATCACCGCCGGATTACGGATAGCTACACTACTTTCCAAAAGTAATCGGCGAAAACCATCATTCCCCCCAGACACTGATATATTACCGACTTGATAAGTATTGTTATTCTTATATTTACTGGAAGCCTGTAGAGAACGAACCAAAATGGATACCCTGGCAGAAATAACACGCCCTTCATTCCATTCTTGTGCCGATACATTGGTAGTCCCAACATATTTATCAATCTGACCATCTTGTACAAGACCGGTGTCTACACCATACAAAACAACAATATATTCAATACCTTCTGCCATTGGACCTGTGATCAAAAAGGAACCGCCATTTGCAGTCAACATCCTCTTGCGTAGCTCTGGAATACCTGTTGTACCAAGTGCAAGGTAATAAATATAATGTTGATACTCCCATATTTGCCGAGTCGGCATCGCAACCTCCGTCGGAGCAACTTCATTTCCACGAAAGATATAGGCAGCTTGAGTCGTTGTGGCCATGTAAAATCGATTGGTATCAAAGCCGCTCTCTAAGGGTGGGCCGATCAATCGTTTAATACTGATAACATCTGAGTTAGCGATCCGTGAGGCTGCGGTAATACATGAAAAGCCACTCATGTTTTTACTGGCATCAACCCGACCCACCCAAAGTGCACGAGTGACAGTCGCGGTAGAAGGAAGACTTCCCTCCCCTCTCTCATCGATACAATCACTGCTAGTAGAAACAACGGCACCAGTGCTCAAACTGACACCGACATCTCTCTGCATCGGCATGCCAGTATAATCGCCCCAAAAACCAGCCCAACGCAGATCCTGAGTAATAAGACGCATCGCTAAACGACCATTTTCCTGTAGCTCACTCTGATCGAATACATCTTCTGTCGTTGCCCGAGAAACAACAAAAACACTTAAAACACCACCTAACAGAAAGATCCCAATAACCATGGCAATCAACCATTCAACGAGTGTAAACCCTCTGGCGTTCATAGTGTGGTCTCTAACATATAATAATGCCGAGACTGAATCATGGCATTACCAAAACCACACAAATTACGAATATTACTAGAGATGGCGGAAGTACCATCTGATAATGCCTCTCGACCTTTCCATGTTAATACAACTGTCATTGCGTTGTTATTACCACGAATAACACAACCCAAAGGGTCTTGAATTGAAGACGAGGATCCTGATACTCCAACACCCAATAATGACTGCTGCCAATTAAACATATCCAAGGTGAATAGGTCGCTTTGACTACAACTAGCCATGGTGCCATCCACATTGCCGCAATTGGGTTTATTAATGGCCGAGCCAGCACTTACCATCCAGGCCTGTGTACTCTGCAACTCCCAGACGGCACGATTGATCCTTGCTCGTTCGACGATATCAGTGGCTAACCAACTGGCTATTGTTCTCTGTCGGGCCTCATAGCCAGAAAATTTCGAGGTCGTCTGCAAAGCAACCAAGCCCAGCAAGCCAAATGAGAGCACCACAGCCGCAATCATCACTTCCAGCAGGCTGAATCCGCTTCTGGGTGGGGCAGTATGTTGCATCATAAGCTAGTCCCAGCAATCACTGTTGGCACTGTTACTGATGTTCTGCGCACTTCTCGTACCATTTTGATCGATTGAAAACACCACGCAGTCACTATCAGCCTCTTGCGCACCGGATGCGGTAGCTGACAACCGGAAAGAGTTGCCAGCGGCAGACAGTTCCAGACGATAGTGGCCAGCATCCGAGCTTTCAGAAAGATTGAGGTCTGCAGCCGAGGAGGTGTATTGATTGAAATCCATAAAGTAGGTTTCCTGCCGGTTGGCAGCGTCCAGCAACATCTTTTTGGCATCAACACGGTGACTGGTCAGCAGGTACTGCTGATAAGAGGGGTAAGCGATGGTGCCAAGGATCGCAACTATGGCGACAACAATCATCAGCTCAATAAGAGAGAAGCCTCGAAAGAACCCAATCATATCCCATCCTTGGTGATTGACGGCTTTACAAGCTTAACGCCGAGCCTGTCACCACGACAAACTCGGCGTCAATATCATCATACTTTATTCTTAAGCCTTCCTGGCTGCACTCAAATAATTATAAGCTCGGGCGGCACTTCCAACACCACGCTCTCTTCACGACCCAGGAGCTAGACGACCACCCAGCTCGCGCCGATGGGCAGTCACGTTTTGTACCAGCACCTCGGGTACAGATACACCAACAGTGGTAGTGTCGATCGCCTTCACACCTTCCAACCAGCCTCGATCATCGACGTATCGTCGATAAGGTAGGCTTTGACGCCCACCTTCTCGGTCAGCTCGTGCAGACGGTTGGAGTTGGAAGAGTTGCGAGCCCCCATCACCAGCATGACGTCCACCAGCCCCGCCATCTCCCGCACCGCATCGATCACGTCAGAAGTCTCATCCATGCTCAGAGTGGTCTGAGTAACGAAGCAGGGGTCAGGATCGTCCCGACCCCCTTCAGTTTGGTGTCGTGTTTGTACGAACGCGTTATGTGCGGTAGTAGACAGGTACAGTAGAGCCCAGAACCTAGGTAGAGTGTCATTTGGTCCAATCATGTCAGGATGGCTTCATACAAAGCCAATTGAGAGGTACACTCACCCATCCCAAAATGACTTTTTGATAAGTAATATGAAGTCATAATTTTTTTGGCATCTTGCAATCACGCCAGATCAGAACCGATTGAACCACATTCAGTTCACGAAGAGAACGCTGGGAAACTCCAGATACCATTAAATTGGAAGTAGCACTTTTATACAAAAACCACGGGTTGATATCGTTACAGCAGAGATAAAAAATGAAAGAGAAGACTCATTTCCAACGCATCGATGCGCTAGGTGGCGTTGATATGCTTCAGGCGCGCTATTACAAGCAGCGCTTTGCTCGGCATGTCCATGACACTTTCTGCATTGGCGTTATCGATCAGGGAGCACAGCGATTTTACCGTTCAGGGACAGAACACGTTGCACCGCGCGGGGATATCATCATTGTCAATGCAGACGATGTGCATACTGGTAGCTCGGAACTGGAGCAAGGGTGGGGCTATCGTGCCATCTATCCCCATCCAGAGATGCTACGCAATATTCTGCGACAAACACCTGACAACACAGATTTTATCCCCTGGTTCCCCGATGCAGTTATTCACGATGCCGGTCTGTCGGAACAGCTACTGCTTACCTTCGATATGCTGGGAAAAGAAGGCAATCACTTGCTTAAAGAAAGCCTGCTGCTCTCTTCACTCATGCTGCTGAGCCTGCGCTACAGCAAAACGCGTAAAACTCCGGCGACGCTGCCAGCCACTACACAACCGATCCTTCTAGCTAAAGAGTTGATGGACTGCTGCCCACAAGAGGAGCACACACTGACACGGCTCGCGGAGCTGGCAGGCCTGAGTCAGTGGCATTTTCTCCGGCAATTCAAGGCAGTAACTGGCATGACACCACACGCCTATCTGGTACAGGCGCGCCTTCGAAAAGCCCGTGCCTTACTGCGTCAAGGCTCCACCATCCTCGACACAGCCATCCTCTGTGGCTTTACCGATCAAAGCCATTTCCACCGCCATTTTAAAAATTCTGTGGGTCTGACTCCCGGCGAATTCATCAAGGCCTGACCTCTCGAAAACAAACAAAAGTTGTTGTTCGACCCAAGAAGCACAACAGGCCACCGCCTCACGACAGTGACGACAAGGGCATCAAGCACAGATCGCCCCCACCCGCCGCTCTACCCGCTCACTCAGTCTGAATTCGCCTAATCTCACTACCAGTAGCAAGATCATTCAATACTGCCGACTCCGCGACCGTTAATGTTACCTACTCTTTTTACTTACCTAATCCGTGAGAAAAGCAATGATTGAATCAGGCACCTGTTCCTCTCCTTCAGAACAGTCATCTTCGAGCTCATCGTTTATGCGTGGGGCTATTGAGATGCTTCCACTGTGCGTTTCCGTAATCCCATGGGGAATATTGGCGGGGTCAATGGCAAAACAGGCCGGTTTAACCTTCTGGCAAAGCGTAGCAATGTCGGCCATTGTTTTTGCCGGCGCGGCCCAGCTGGTTACCTTAGGCATGATAATGGCAGGAGCAAATTTATTTACAATTCTTGTTTCAGTATTTTTCATCACATCACAGCACTTCATATACGGCCTCACTCTCAGAGAGTTTGTGTCCTATCTTAAGATTAAGCTCCGCCTTCCTATTGGTTTTTTGCTCACCGATGAGCTGTTCGCCTTGAGCGAGACAAAAAACAAAGAATCTGAGTTGACACCCAGTTATTTAATCGGTGCCGGACTGACTTTCTACCTCTCTTGGAATGCGTTCAGTTTGATGGGTGTTTTAATGGCTTCCTCGGTACCGGACCTTGAAAAATACCATCTCGATTACTCTATTGTCGCAACCTTTATCACCATTGTGGTACCTATGGTGATAAAAATGAGCACCCTGGTTGGTGTCGCTGTTTCACTGTTGCTCTCCATGCTTCTTAGCTATTAGCAACTAGAGGGCGCCATTGTCATCTCCGGGCTCTGCGGCATGTTCTCTGCAGTACTGGCATCTGTACTACTGAATGAAGAGCAATCTCAAGAATGACTCAATAAGGATAGAAGATGAGTTGGTTTCTTATTTTAGCACTGGCAACAATTGTGTTTTTTAATCGTTATATTTTTCTTGAACCTAACGTACCATTAAAAATACCTAACCTTGTCAACCGGGCGCTTAAGTATTCTGCACCATGCCTCATGACTGCGATATGCGGCCCAATTATACTCATGGAGCATGGCGCCATAAGGGAATTCCCTAATACCCCGTATTTTCTGGGCGCACTGATCAGCATCGTTATTTCATTTTACATTAAGAACATCGTCAGCGCCGTCTTGCTAAGCCTTGCTGCCTTTTACACTATTAACTATTTCATCTAGCCCTGCTATCAGAGGATAACGTATGGACCGCGTGGCAAAAGATTATCATCACTCAACGGAAATAAGAAAGAGCTACGAAACATTACCCCTCCAGGGAGTATGGAGTTGGCTGACAGGAAAAGAAATACTGGGGCGCAAACCGCTTTGGGAAAGTAATTCCTCAGAGTTGATTTTCTGGTCAGTACTGTGGATATTCATTGGCGTGTGGTTAACCAGTTCAGCCATTTTTTATGCGCCCACACTTAGTGCATCGATAGCCTTGTATATTTGTTCTCCACGGCTGGTGCACGCTATATCGTGGCAACCATTATCCACCATGGGGTCCATGGTCATTTATACAAGTCACAAAAGGTGAACAAGACACTGTGTGAGATACTCTCGACACTGCTCATTGTGCAGCCATACGAATCTTATCGCCAGTTCCATGTCTATGAACACCACGGTCGTGCATTTTCGACCTTTGAGGACAAAGATCTGGCGGCGATCTACCAACTGGGCTTCACGCCAGGTAAGAGCAAAGCCGGACTCCACATACATCTTTTCCTGACACTGCTCAGCCCCAAATTCCACCTCGTGTTCTTCTATGGCCGCCTAAAATCCAATCTGGCTGGGGTACCCTTCTATCGCTTGGTGATGACTCTCGGCTGGTGGGCTTCCCTGACAGGAATCTGTACCATTGTGGGCACCTCGAAGCCATCCTGATCCTGCTGCTGCCATTCGTGGTGTTTTATCAGATCGCATCACTGCTGCATCTACTGACCGAACACGTATGGATTGTGCGCGGTGAGGGAGAATCTGTGCGGGATAGCCACATCAATAACACTCTTGCCCGTTTCTGTGGGGAGAGATGCCCAGAAAGCTTTGCGCCCAAGTACGCCGCGCAATGGGCCAAGTGGCTGGCGATGCATCTGCTGGTCCACCTGCCAAGCCGCATGCTGATTGTCCAAGGTTCCTTGGTCTGCCATGACTGGCACCATCGCTACGGAACCGTTCGACAGTGGTATAACTATGCCAGGCTGCGCGAGATGCATGCCCACACACTCTCGCTAGAGGAAAATTACGACTATCACGATATCTGAGGTGTCCATAATGCACTGGACTATGTATTCACGTTGCTGAGTCAACAGGAGAAAAGCGAACAGGAAACCGGGCAGCTCGCATATCGACTGAACTGATAATATGCCTCTTTCGTTACTATCTGTGCCTTTCACTATGGGTCGAAGAATATTGTTCTAAGATATTGAAAATACATCCGTTGACAGCAAAATCCCCGTTTTTATTCTTAACGCCAGCATTCTGCAGAAGGCTGAGCAGCCATAATGGAAAGGAAATTGGCGTATTAATCGGGCAAGGACGTTATGGTCAGACACAGCAAGACTAAAGAGATAATGTTATATAGCGGCATGAATGCAAAGAAATAAGGAGAGCGCACACAAGGCCAGCAGAGCAGTCACGACCACGTAGCGAAAAAGCACGATGACCAGAGAACGCTCTCTATGAAAAAATGCCGGCACCAGAACTGTAACGCAAGTCAGTTAAGATAATTTGAGTCCCAACCCGCGGGGTATAAAGTCTAAGAATGAGGGAGGCATGATGCCTCCCTCTTTTTATTGCATGCCAGTCAGGACAAGGGTTGGAGCCAAATTGACTCTTTAATCATGGAGACACTTTGGATATTCAACATCTCGAGTATTTAGTCACAAAAATGCTTAACTAACAGGCATAGGCTCCAAAGCCAGCACTCTTCTAGAGGATCCGCAGCTCGGGCGGCACTTCAAACACCACATTCTCTTCACGACCCGGGTGCTCGACGACCATATTGCCACCCAGCTCGCGCAAACGGGCGATGACGTGCTGCACCAGCACGTCCGGCGCCGAGGCGCCAGCCGTTACCCCGATACGCTCGACCCCCTCCAGCCAGCCGGTTTCGATCATGGAGGCATCGTCGATAAGATAGGCTTTGCTGCCTACCTTCTCGGCAAGCTCGCGCAACCGGTTAGAGTTGGAAGAGTTACGAGACCCCACCACCAGCATGGCATCCACCAGCCCCGCCATCTCCCGCACCGCATCCTGACGGTTCTGGGTGGCGTAGCAGATGTCGTCCTTGCGCGGCCCCTGGATCTTTGGGAACTGCTTGCGCAGCGCGTCGATCACATCCGAGGTCTCATCCACACTCAGGGTGGTCTGGGTGACGAAGCAGAGGTCATCCGGATTCTTCACCTTGAGTTTGGCCACATCGGCCGGTGTCTCCACCAGATACATGCCACCCTCGCGATTCTCGTACTGCCCCATGGTGCCGATCACCTCGGGGTGGCCAGCATGACCTATGAGCACGGCCTCGGAGCCCTTGCGGCTAGCGCGATGAACCTCCATGTGCACCTTGGTCACCAGCGGACAGGTGGCATCGAATACCTTGAGGGCGCGGGCCTTGGCCATCTCGCGGACCGTCTTGGCCACGCCGTGGGCGGAGAAGATGACGATGCTGTCATCCGGCACCTCGTCCAGCTCCTCGACGAACACGGCCCCCGCCTCTTTGAGCTTGTTCACCACATAGCGGTTGTGCACCACTTCGTGGCGGACATAGATGGGGGCGCCGAACTTCTCCAGCGCGCTCTCGACAATGCTGATGGCACGATCAACGCCAGCGCAGAAACCACGAGGATTAGCGAGCAGAATATCCATTAGTGCACCTTCTCCTCATCATCAACACCTAGGATCTCCACCTCGAAGGTGACGGTATGACCGGCCAGGGGATGATTGAAATCGACCGTCACCGACATGCCTTCCACCGCCCGGATGATCCCTGGCAACTCGCTACCGTTGGGCTGGTCGAACAGTATGATGGTGCCGACCTTGGGCTCCACATCGGCGCCAAATTTGGCACGGTCGAGATGGTAGATGTTGTCGGGATTGGAGAGGCCAAACGCCTGCTCCGGCGCCAGCGTGAAGCTCCTGCTCTCGCCCTCGTACAAGCCCAGCAGGCACTGTTCGAAGGTGGGCGTCAGGCTGCCATCGCCCATCCGTAAACGGGCCGGTTTGCCGTGCAGCGCCGTGCTGTCGGCAACCGAGCCATCTTCCAGCTTGATGGTGAAGTGGAACAGCACGCTGCTGTTGGCCGTAATCCCGGTGGCGATAGGCTGACTCATGCCATCTCCTCCTTCTTCTTCTCGGAACGGAAGCCTTCCAGCACTATCATGGCGGCCCCGATAAAGATGAAGCTGTCGGCCAGGTTGAATGCCGGCCAATGGGAACGCTGCCAGTAGAAGTCGAGGAAATCGACCACATGGCCCAACACCAGTCGATCAAACACGTTGCCAAGGGCGCCACCGATGATGAGCGAATAGGCGATGCCGCTCCAGCGCTGGGTGACGGATTGCTTGCGCAACCAGTGGATCAGCAAACCACAGATGGCAAACGCCAGCACGGCGAAGAACCAGCGCTGCCAGCCCCCCTGATCAGCCAGGAAGCTGAATGCGGCGCCCTTGTTGTAAACGTGGACCAGATTGAAGAAGGGAGTGATCTCCACCCCCGGGTAACCAAATGGCAGCAACTTGACCACGGCGAGCTTGCTCGCCTGGTCCAGTACAAAGGCCAGCACCGCCAGCCACAGCCAACGCAGGCCGGTTTTGTTATGCATAGTGTTGTGAGTCATGTTCATCAGGCAAATTGACGAGTTTCGCCGTCACCCTCAACGTTGGTCACACAGCGGCCACAGATCTCTTCGTGACCGGCAATGGTGCCCACGTCTTCCACATGGTGCCAGCAGCGATCGCACTTGGCAGCGGCAGACTGGGCCACGCAGAGCCAGAGGTCATCGCGCTCGGTCGCAACGGAACCTTCCGGTGCGCTGTCAGCAGTAACGACCTTGGCCCTGGAGGTGAGCAGCACAAAGCGCAGCTCGTCTGCCAAGGCATTCAGGCACTCGGCCAGAGCCGGTTTGGCGAACAGGGTCAGTTCGGCCTGCAGGGAACCACCGATGCGCTTCTCGCCACGGGCCGCTTCCAGCGCCTTGTTCACTTCACCTCGAACGGCGAGGATCTCGGCCCAGAAGGCATCGCCCATCTGCTCGCCGGCATCCAGCCCGAACAGGCCGTCATACCACTCTTCGGTGAAGACGAACTCACCGCGCTCACCCGGCAGCAGCGCCCAGATTTCATCAGCGGTGAAGCTCATGATGGGTGCCATCCAACGCACCATGGCCTGGGCGATGTGATAGAGGGCGGTCTGGCAGGAGCGACGGGCCAGGCTATCAGCCTTGGCGGTGTACTGACGGTCCTTGATGACATCCAGATAGAAGGAGCCCATCTCGATGGAGCAGAACTGCATCAGCTTCTGGGTCACGCCGTGGAAGTTGTACTCGTCGAATGCCGTCACGATCTCGGCCTGTACCGCCTTGGCACGACCCACTGCCCAGCGGTCCACCACCACCATATCGGCAGGTGCCACCATGTCGGTCACCGGATTGAAGCCGTTCAGGTTGGCCAGCAGGAAGCGGGCAGTGTTGCGGATCCGGCGATAAGCATCGGCAGAGCGCTTGAGGATCTCGTCAGAGACGGTCATCTCGCCGGTGTAGTCAGTGCTCGCTACCCACAGACGCAGGATGTCGGCACCCAGCTTGTTCATTACGTCCTGCGGACTGACCACGTTGCCGATGGACTTGGACATCTTGCGGCCCTGACCATCCACGGTGAAGCCGTGAGTCAGCACCTGGTTGTAGGGAGCCTTGTCTTTCATGGCCACGCCGATCATCAGGGAGGACATGAACCAGCCGCGATGCTGGTCAGAGCCTTCCAGATAGAGGTCGGCGGAGTGCCCGTTGAACTCGGGACGAGCATCTACCACGGAGGAGTGGGTTGAGCCCGAGTCGAACCAGACGTCCAGGGTGTCGGGCACCTTGTCGTACATGTCCGCGTCGCTACCCAGCAGCTCGGCCTTGTCCAGATCCCACCATGCCTGGATACCGGACTGCTCGACCCGCTTGGCCACCTCAAACATCAGGCGCACGGATTCCGGGTGCAGCTCCTGGGTCTCTTTGTGGACGAACAGGGAGATGGGTACACCCCAGGTGCGCTGACGGGAGATACACCAGTCAGGACGGTTCTCGACCATCGCCTGGATACGGTTTTTACCCCAGGCAGGTACCCAGCCGCTCTGGCCGTGCTGTTTGATACCGTCTTGCTCGATGCGCTCGATCTCTTCCAGCGCGCGTTTGCGCAGACCCTTCTGTTCCATGCTGATGAACCACTGCGGGGTGGCACGGAAAATGATAGGGGTCTTGTGACGCCAGCAGTGCGGGTAGGAGTGGTTGAACACCTTGTGATGCAGCAGAGCGCCGCGCTCGGTCAGCACCTCGACCACAGAGGCATTGGCCTTGAACACGTGCTGGCCGGCAAACAGTTCGGTATCTGGCAGGTAAACGCCATTGCTGCCAACCGGGTTGGCTACTTCCAGACCGTACTTCTGACCGACCACGAAATCTTCCGGACCATGGCCAGGGGCCGTGTGTACGGTGCCGGTACCGGCATCCAGCGTGACGTGGTCACCCAACACGACCGGCACGTCGAAGCTGTAGAAGGGGTGATTGAAGCGCAGCAGCTCGAGTGCCGCGCCCTTGGCGTAGCCCAGATTGTGGAACTTCTCGATACCGGCACGATCCATCACATCCTTGACCAGCTCGGCGGCCAGGATCAGACGCTCGGGATGCTCACCTTCAACCTGCACCAGCGCATAATCGAGGTCGGCATGCATGGCGATGGCACGGTTTGCAGGCAGGGTCCACGGGGTCGTGGTCCAGATCACCGCAGAGATCGGGCCTTTACCGGGGTGGCCTTCGGCGCAGTCAAACTTGGCGACAACGGCAGCTTCGTCGACGGCCTTGAAGCGCACGTCGATGGAGGGGGAGTTCTTGTCGTAGTACTCCACTTCGGCTTCAGCCAAGGCGGAGCCGCAATCGGTACACCAGTGCACTGGCTTGGAACCTTTGTGCAGGTGACCGTTTTCAACAATTTTGGCCATGGAGCGGATGATGTTGGCTTCGGTGCCAAAATCCATGGTCAGATAGGGGTGCTCCCAGTCGCCCAGCACACCCAGACGGATGAAGTCGACTTTCTGCGCGTCGATCTGGGTCTTGGCGTACTTGCGACACTCGGCGCGGAACTCGGCAGCAGAGACTTTTTCACCCGGCTTGCCGACCATGCCTTCCACTTTCAGCTCGATGGGCAGACCGTGGCAATCCCAACCCGGCACATAGGGGGAATCGAAACCAGAAAGGCCCTTGGACTTGATGATGATATCTTTGAGGATCTTGTTGACCGAGTGACCGATGTGAATGTTGCCGTTCGCATAGGGGGGGCCATCATGCAGAATGAAAGAAGGCTTGCCCGCTTTGGCGCGGCGAATAGCGCCGTAGAGATCCTGATCGTACCAACGTTTCAGCATGTTGGGTTCGCGCTTGGCCAGATCACCACGCATCGGAAACTCGGTTTCCGGCAGATTCAGGGTGTGTTTATAGTCGCTCATCAGTCCTGGGTTCCCTTCTTTTCTAAAAGAGTGCTGGGTAAATTGAATTGTGGCAGCCCGAACCAGGCTCGGGCCGCCAGGGCATCTCGTTCGATCTGCTCTTTCAAGGCAGTGAAAGAGGCAAACTTCTGCTCTTCGCGCAGCTTGTGGCGAAGCAGCACCTTGACCTGCTGACCATATAGATCACCAGAAAAATCAAATAGATGTACTTCCAATCTGGCTTGTGTACCGCTCAAGGTCGGCCGTACACCCACATTGGCAACACCGGGGAAGGTCTTGCCGGAACATATCACTTCCACCGCAAACACGCCACCGACCGGGATCACCTGACGCTTGAGGGCCAGATTGGCGGTAGGAAAACCTATGGTGCGCCCCAACTTGTCGCCGTGGGCCACCCTGCCGCTGATGGTATAGGGACGGCCAAGCATCAACTCCACCTCGGCCATGCGGCCCGCCTTGAGGGCCTCACGTACCAGGGTGCTGCTGACCCGCTGCCGTTCGAGCTGGAAGCTCTGGGTGCTGATCACCTCGAAGCCGAAGCGCTGCCCCGCCTCCTCTAGCAGGTGGAAGTCCCCTTCCCGCTCCTTGCCGAAGCGAAAATCGTCACCGACCACCAGATAGCGCACCCCGAGCTTCTCCACCAGCAACTGCTCGATGAAGGTCGAGGCGACTTGCTCGGCAAAACGGTGGCTGAAACGCACACAGAGCATCCGATCGATATGCAGCCCCTGCAGCGCTTCGTACTTCTCCCGCAACCGGCTCAGCCGGGCAGGGGCCTCGCTGCCTGCGAACAACTCCAGCGGCTGCGGTTCGAACAGCATGACGCAGGCGGGCAATCCCAGCTGGGCCGCTTTCTCCTTGAGACGTGCCAATACCGCATGGTGACCCTGATGAACCCCATCAAAGTTGCCAATGGTTAATACACATCCCCGGTGACGGGGCTTGAGATTGTGAATGCCGCGAATAAGCTCCATCAGTGCCTTGTGCGTTGCTGCCATGGAAATCGGCGGATTATATATCAGCCGGCAGGCAGGGTCAGCCCTCATGGCCCGATTTCAGGCATCCAGGCCAAATTCCGAATGCCGAGCGCCATCAGGACTATCCCGCACAGGGTTCACCTGCCCATTAAGACAGGGTCACCCCTGCTACTGACCCGATCTCAGGTGTCTTGGCCGAATGCCAAGCGCCAGCAGGATGACGCCATACACGGCCCCCCCCAGACAGAGCAACATGGTCAGCTGCAGGCTAGCCTTGCCCATGCCCCAGGCGCCCCATTGAGCGAGATCCGGTGACAGATAGCCAAGCAGCCCCCCCATCAGCACGGTGGCCACCAGCAGCTTGAGGCAGAAGATCCCGGTATTGCGGGATGGACGGTAGACCGATTGCTGATACAAGCCCTTGAACAGCAAGGCCGCATTCAAGGTGCCTGAGCAAGCGGTCGACAGCGCCAACCCAACATAGCCGAGCGGAAAGATGAAAATGAGGTTACATACCATGTTGGCAACCATGGACATCACCCCGATCCGCACCGGGGTCCGGGTATCCTGGCGGGCGTAATAACCCGGCGCCAGTACCTTGATCAGCATCAGGGAGAGCAGGCCAGTCGTGGAGGCCAGCAGGCTGGCACTGGACATGCTCACCTCATGCATGCCGAACTCACCGCGCATGAAGAGCACTCGCAGTATGGGCTCGCGCAACACGGCTATGCCCACCATGGCCGGCAGGCCGAGCAGCATCACCATGCGCACCCCCCAGTCCATGGTGCGGGAGAAGTCGGCAGGGTCTTCATCCACATGCTTCTTGGCCAGCGCAGGCAGGATCACGGTACTGATGGCCACCGCAAACAGGCCGAGGGGGAACTCCAGCAGGCGATCCGAGTAATAGAGATAGCTGATGGCGCCGGTGGCGAGGAAGGAGGCGAGCATGGTGTTGATCAGCAAGTTGATCTGGCTGACCGAGACGCCAAACAGCGCCGGGATCATCAGGGTGCGGATCTTGATCACCCCGGGATGATGCCAACCCCACTTGGGCCACACCAGCATGTTGATCTGGCGCAGGAAGGGATACTGGAACAGGAACTGCACCAGACCGCCCAGAAAGACACCGATGGCAAGGGCTATCTCTGGCCGCTCCATCAAGGGCGCGATCCACCAGGCCGCCGCTATCATGGTGAGGTTAAGAAACACCGGCGTGAAGGACGCGACGGCAAAGCGGCCAAAGGTGTTGAGTATGGCCCCCGCCATGGCGGTGAAGGTGATGAACCAGAGATAGGGGAAGGTGATTTTGAGCATCAGGCTGGCCAGCTCGAACTTTTCGGCTGCTGGCCCGCCATGTAACCAGTCCCAGAACCAGCCCCAGCCGAACAGGGCCGTCAGCACGCCCGAGCCCAGCACCCCGAGCAGGGTGACTATGGTGACTATGCCACCGAGCGTACCCGCCACGGCAGCCAGCAATTCGCGCACCTCGCGCTCATCACCCTTCTTCTTGTACTCCGTCATCACGGGAACAAAAGCCTGGTTGAAGGCCCCTTCGGCGAACAGCCGGCGCAGAAAATTGGGAATGCGGTTGGCAAAGAAGAAGACGTCTGCAGCCGCCCCGGCGCCGAGCAGATTGGCGATGACCACATCGCGAACCAAGCCCATCACACGGGACGCCAGCGTCATTACGGACACTATCATGCCGGATTTGATCAATTTCTTACTCAAGACGAAGCCTCTGGAACTGTCAGAATGGAAAGAATGCTGGTAGAATCGGCCGACAGTTTAACCGCCTCCCAACAGACACACCACCGGGGGGCGGTGTTTATTTGCACAAATCATTTGACAATATGTGGTTGAGAAGGCATATTTCCGGGCCTTTTCAATACACTCGCTAAGACAGTTTTAGGAGTTTTACCTTGGCTAATATCAAATCTGCTAAGAAGCGCGCGATTCAGTCAGAGAAACGTCGTCAACACAACGCCAGCCGTCGTTCAATGACCCGTACCTATCTGAAGAAAGTAATTGCTGCCATCGCTTCTGGCGACAAAGCTGCTGCTGTTGCCGCTTTTGCTACCGCTCAGCCGATCATGGATCGCATGGCTACCAAAGGCCTGATCCACAAGAACAAAGCTGCTCGTCACAAGAGCCGCCTGTCTGCCCAGATCAAAGCTATGGCTTAATCAGCTTCGGCTGCATAAAGCTAAAAAAACCGGCCTCAGTGCCGGTTTTTATTTATCTGCGCTGCAGTAAAGTTTGTGCAGCAGGGCAATCATTTCGCGTACCTCATGGCTGCGCAGCGAATAGTAGACCGTCTGGGCCTCTTTTCGCGTCTCCACCAACCCATCCCGCCGAAGCACGGCCAAGTGCTGTGACAGGGCTGACTGACTCAACCCGAGCACCTCGTTGAGTTCCCCCACCGACAGCTCCCGATCCTGCAGCTGACACAAAATAAACAATCGTCGTTCGTTGGCCAGTGCCTTGAGCAGTGCCACAGCGCGGCTCGCATTCGCCTCCATCTCTTCCAGTTGCATCTCATCCCCTCTCGTCCGAGGCAAGAATCATACTCTGTGACCCGTCGATTTAAAATGACAGGGTTGCCGGTTGAATCGTGGTGAAGTCCTCTTCCCCGGCAAACAGGAAAGAGAAATCGCTCTCGCACACCCGTTTTACCGCCGGATGCTGGATCATTCGCTCGGCAAAGATGACGTAATACTCCTCCATCAGATCCTGAGTCTCCCCGAGCAGCCTCACCCCCTCCCCTTCCAGGATCTCCTCCCGATAGATGGTGGGGGCCATGAAGATGCCCTGGTTGAAGAAACCGAAGGCCTTCATCAGGGCCGCATCGTCGAACTCCCCAAGGATGCTGGGGGAGATGCCTTGCTGCTCGAACCACTGGGTCAGCTGGCGTCCCATGGCGGTACGGCGCCCCGGGATCAGCAGCTTTCGCTCCCCCAGACAGGCGGGAAAGGGTTTCTCGGGCAACGGCACCTTGCAGAAGAAGCTGACGCCACAACCGCCGAGCCGCTTGGATAACAGGCCCGCATGCTGGCCTGAGTCCACCGGGCAGTCGGAGAGGATCATGTCGAGCTTGTGCTCGCTCAGCTGTTCCAGCAGCAGCTCGTGGGTCGATTCGAAGCAGCGCAGGTGGATGGAGCCATCGTTGGGAATGACGGAGAGCAGTACCCGGCTGGCAAGGCGCTTGGAGAGCGCATCGGCGATGCCGACGTCAAACAGGATCTGGCTCTCCTTGCGGTAGTTGACGATATCCAGCATCTCGTAGGAGAGGCTGAACATCTTGTCGGCGTAGCGGAATACCAGCTGGCCCAGTTCGGTCGCTTCGAGAGAACGCCCCTTGCGCTTGAGCAACTTGCCACCGAGGCGCTGCTCCAGCAGTTTGATCTGGCCGGTGACTGTCTGCGGGGTCAAAAAGAGGGCTTCCGCCGCTTGAGTGACGGAGCCCTTTTTCTGAGTCATCCAAAAATAATAGAGATGGTTGTAATTAAGGTGTGACATCCGATGGGGTTCCCGCGGTACGCGGACTCCGATAGCAGCTGAGTTCAACCGCCAGAATGTCATACATGTCGCTGATCGAGTCAACCTTGTTTGCGGTGAACTGCGTCTGCAGGTTGGCCTTGAGGCGCGCCTTGTCAGGCATCCGTTCGCCGCAGTAGCGCTTGTTGGACTGCTTGACCCGCTCACCGGCCCGGCTACTCAGGGCCCGCTCGGGGAAGGTCTCACCGAATTGGGCCTTGGCCTGTTTGTCCCCCAGCATGACGGCGCTGTCGACCACGCCATTGAGGTAAGCAGAGCAGCTGCTTGATGCCGGATCCTGCTGACAATCTTCCAGACTGGCCGCCCAGAGCCCCGGGCTCGCCAACATAACCAACCATACCAGTCTTCTCATAACCCCTCCGTGTTTTGATCCGCTGCACGGTTGGGAAGCGACATCCGCAGGGCAAAATAACCGACCACTGCCGCCAGCGTAGATCCCACCAGGATCCCGAGGCGTGAATAGCTGCCGTAATCCAATCCGCCGTACTCGAACGCCAGCGATGCAATGAACATCGACATGGTAAAGCCAATGCCACACAGTATGCTGACCGCAAAAATCTGCTTGAAGTTGACCCCGGCCGGCAACTGGGCGATACCCAGCTTGACCGCCAGCCAACTGATGGTGAATACCCCGAGCGGCTTGCCCACGAACAGCCCCAGCATGATGCCAAGGGGCACAGGGCTCAGCAGGGACGGCAGGCTTATTCCGCCCAGTGGAACGCCCGCATTGGCAAAGGCGAACAGCGGCAGTATCAGGTAAGCACTCCAGGGATGCAGCGAGTGCTCCAAATGCTTGAGCGGCGAGGCATAACGCTTGCCGTTGAGCGGTATCATGAAGCCCACGATGACGCCAGCCAGGGTCGCGTGGACACCGGACTTGAGTACCGCGACCCAGAGCACCAGACCCACCAGCATGTAGAGGCCGATCCTGTCCTCGCCACGCCGATTCATCCACAGCAGGGTCAGGATCGCCAGGATACTGACCACCAGCGCCGTCAGCGACAGCTGCTGGGTATAGAAGATCGCAATGATGATGATGACCCCGAGGTCATCCATGATGGCCAGTGCCAGCAAGAACACCTTGAGGCTGACCGGCACCCGCTTGCCCAGTAGCGCCATCACCCCGAGGGCGAAGGCGATATCGGTCGCGGCGGGGATAGCCCAACCAGCACGCGCCACTTCATCCGAGAAGTTGAAGAAGGTGTAGATGAGCGCGGGAGCCAACATGCCGCCGACCGCAGCTATGGCCGGGAAGGTCGCCTGCACCCGGGAGGAGAGCGCGCCTTCCAGCATCTCGCGCTTGACCTCAAGCCCGACCAGCAGGAAGAAGATTGCCATGAAACCGTCGTTGATCCAGAGCAGCAGCGGCTTGTTGATGTCGAGAGCGGCGATGCGCACCTGCACCGGCGTGTCGAGGAATGCCTGATAGCCACCGGCCAGACCCGTGTTGGCCAATACCATGGCCACCATGGCTGCCATGATCAGAATTATTCCGGAGGCGGCCTCCAGCTTCAGAAACTTCTTTATTACGTCGTTCATGGTTAAATTATCCGCAGAATTACTTTAGTTTAAGTCTATATCCCATAACAATTAATGGAAAATCGTTTCTTACTGCTGAATACCACGAGAAAACCGAAGTAAGAAACAGAAGATACCTGCTATAAGCAGGCTTCACTGTGCTCCGGCGCCCTTGATGACGCAATCAATAAAATGAATTTTCAGTTATTTTTATGCATAAAAAAGGCGCTTCACGGCGCCTTTGACATTAGATGGCGACGGGCGCCTTGATGCCGGGATGGGGGTCGTACCCCAGGATCTCGAAATCCTCAAACCGGTAGTCGAAGAGGGAATCCGGTTTGCGCTTGATCGCCAGCTGCGGCAAGGACCGTGGCTCGCGGGAAAGCTGCAGCGCGGTCTGCTCCATGTGGTTGGAGTAGAGGTGCACATCACCACCAGTCCAGACGAAGTCGCCCACCTCCAGATTGCACTGCTGGGCCATCATGTGGGTCAGCAAAGCATAGCTGGCGATGTTGAACGGCAGGCCGAGGAACACATCACAGCTGCGCTGGTAGAGCTGGCAGGAGAGCTTGCCGTCTGCCACATAGAACTGGAAGAAGGCGTGGCAGGGTGCCAATGCCATTTTATCGAGCTCGCCCACGTTCCAGGCGGAGACGATGATACGGCGCGAATCCGGATTGTGCTTGATGTCATCCACTGCCCGCTGGATCTGATCGATGACGGTGCCATCGGCCGCCGGCCAGGAGCGCCACTGGGCGCCATAGACAGGCCCCAGATCGCCATTCTCGTCGGCCCACTCATCCCAGATACTGACGCCGTGCTCTTTCAGATAGGC
>NZ_CAWNYS010000150.1:0-9554 GCF_963878295.1 Aeromonas sp. HMWF014
GATGTTCATGATCGGCGTCCCTGCCGTCAAACCCGTGGTGGGGGAGGTGCGTCCCGCCTCCATAGTCGCGGCGGCCGGGATCGAACCCGGCATGGAGATCGTCGGTGTCGGCGACAAGGCGACCGGTGACTGGGAGAGCGTGACCTATGCCCTCATCAGCCACTTGGGCGATGATTCCATGAAGCTCAAGCTGAAAGCGGCCAATACCAGCTATGTGGTTGACAAGACCCTCCAGCTCGATGGCTGGAAGTTCGACCCGGACAAGGAGTCACCCATCGGCAGCCTGGGGATTGTGCCCCTCGGTGGCAAGGTTCTGCCCGTGGTCGAGGCCATCGTGCCCAACAGCGCCAGCGAAAAGGCCGGCATTCTGGTCGGTGATCGCATCAAGCGGGTGGGCGAGCAGGAGGTCACCGAGTGGGCCCAATTCGTGCTCGAGGTGCAACAGTCTCCGGAGCAGCCACTGCTGCTGGTGGTGGAGCGGGCGGGCAGCGAGCTGACCCTGACCCTGACCCCGGATGTGAAAAAAGTGCGGGGCCAGCTGGTCGGTTTTGTCGGCCTGTCACCGCAACTGGTTCCATTACCGGATGAGTATCGAATTCTGTTACAGTATGGGCCTTTACAAGCCCTGTGGCAGGGCGCCGAGAAGACTTGGAGCCTGACCACTCTGACCTTTGACATGATTGGCAAGCTGATTGGTGGCGTTGTTTCGCTGGATAATCTGAGCGGCCCCATCTCCATTGCCAAGGGCGCAGGCAGCAGTGCCGATTACGGTCTGGTCTATTTCCTCGGCTTTCTGGCGCTGATCAGCGTCAACCTGGGGATCATCAACCTGTTTCCCCTGCCGGTGCTGGATGGTGGCCATCTGGTCTACTTCCTCATCGAGGCAGTCACCGGTAAACCGGTATCAGAAAAAATTCAGGAAGTGGGTTTCAGGATCGGCGCCGCCATTCTGATGTTACTGATGGGCATTGCGCTGTTTAATGATTTCGCTCGCCTCTGAGGCCAGAGCATCAACAAGGACACATAAGAACAAAATGGCTGTTAAAAAAGCATTGGTGTTGAGTTGCCTGCTGGGTGCCAGTTTCCTGGCCCAGGCGGCCCCTGCCTCTTTTGTGGTGCAAGATATCCAGGTCGACGGCTTGCAGCGAGTGACGCTGGGAGCCGCCCTGTTGAACCTGCCTATCCGGGTTGGCGATACCGTCGATTCCGTGACCCTGGCCAACGCTATCAAGAAGCTCTACTCCTCCGGCAACTTCGAGGACGTGAGGGTTTATCGTGACGGTCAGGTGCTGCAAGTGGCAGTCAAGGAGCGGCCGACCATCTCCAGCATCGAGTTTTCAGGTAACAAGGATATCAAGGAAGAGCAGCTGACCCAGAGTCTGGAGTCTTCCGGCATCCGGGTGGGTGATCCGCTGGATCGCACCGTATTGAGCTCCCTCGAGAAGGGTCTGGAAGATTTCTACTACGGCGTGGGCAAATACTCTGCCAAGGTCAAGGCCATCGTTACTCCGCTGCCGCGCAACCGGGTTGACCTCAAGTTCACCTTCGTGGAAGGGGAAGCGGCCAAGATCCAGCAGATCAACATAGTCGGCAACAACGTCTTCCCGGAAAAGAAACTGCTGGCCCAGCTCTCCCTCAAGGATGATGTGCCCTGGTGGAATTTCACCGGTGATCAGCGTTACCAGAAGCAGAAACTGGCCGGTGACATCGAGACCCTGCGCTCCTACTACATGGACCGTGGTTACATCCGCTTCACCCAGGAGTCGACCCAGGTCTCCATGACCCCCGATAAAAAGGGCGTTTATGTCACCCTCAATATCAAGGAAGGGGACCAGTACAAGGTCTCCGGGGTTCAACTCAAGGGCGATATGATCGATCGTGGCAGCGAGATGAAGGCCCTGATCCCCATAGCGGTGGGTGGCATCTACTCCGCCAGCCAGGTAACCCATACCGAAGAGGTGCTTTCCAAGTTCCTCGGCCGTTACGGCTACGCCTATCCGAAAGTGGTCACCTTCCCGCAGGTCAATGACAAGACCAAGGAAGTGGAGCTGATCGTCAACATAGAGCCGGGTCCCCGTGTCTATGTGCGCAACATCAACTTCAGCGGCAACGTCACCACCAAGGATGAAGTGCTGCGTCGCGAGATGCGTCAGATGGAAAGCACCTGGCTCTCCTCCGACAGCGTCGAGCAGTCCAAGACCCGCCTCAACCGCCTCGGCTTCTTCGAAACTGCGGAAGTGGACACCAAGCGGGTGCCTGGCAGCGATGACCAGGTTGATCTCGACTTCAAGGTCAAGGAGCAGCCAGCAGGCTCCATCAACGCCGGTGTGGGCTATGGTACCGAATCGGGCCTGAGCTTGCAGGCGGGCCTGCAGCAGGACAACTTCATGGGTACCGGCAAGAAGATCGGTATCTCCGCCAGTACCAACAAGTACTCCAAGAGCGTCGACCTCAGCTACAACGATCCTTACTTCACCGTGGATGGGGTCAGCCTGGGTAGTCGTCTCTACTACAACAAGTTCAGTGCGGCCGATGCCAACATAGTCGACTATGAGAACACCACCATCGGCTACCGCCTCTCCAGTGGTTTCCCGGTCAACGAGAACAATCGCCTCGACTTCAGCCTTGGGCTTGAGAACAACAAGCTGTCCCAGCCCAACCCCTATCTGCAGGTGGATGAGTTCTGGAAGATTTACAGTGACAACAAGGATGGTGACAACCGCATGACGTTCAACACCGTCGACGTCACCGCAGGCTGGACCCGTTCTACCCTCAACAAGGGGATGTTCCCGACCGCAGGTGACCGTCAGCGTGTGAACGCCAAGGTGACTGTGCCCGGCATGGATCTGCAGTACTTCAAGCTGAACGCCGAAGACGCGCACTACTTCCCGTTCGATGCGGATCACCAGTGGGTGCTGATGACCCGGGCCCGCGTCTCCTACGGCAACGGTTACGGCAGCAACGGCAACTATGACCACGTCTTGCCGTTCTTCGAGAACTACTTCGCGGGTGGTTTCGATACCCTGCGTGGTTTCAAGAGCAATACAGTGGGTCCGAAGGCGCTCTACTACTACAACCTGAGTGGCAATGACGTCATCCAGGGGACTGACAGCTCGGTGGGCGGTAACGCCCTGGCGGTGGCATCCCTCGAGATGATAGTGCCGACGCCGTTTGCGTCCGAGACCTATCAGCCTCAGCTGCGCACCAGCTTCTTCATCGATGCCGGTTCTGTCTGGGATACCACCTTCGACTATGACCAGTTCAAGAACCGCTGTTTCAGTGGTTGTAACTATCTGGCCGACTATTCGGATCCGACCAACTACCGTGCCTCGGCGGGTCTGTCGCTGCAGTGGCTTTCCCCCATGGGACCGCTGGTGTTCGCGATTGCCCGTCCGCTCAAGGAGTACGAGGGCGATCGCACCGAGTTCTTCTCATTCAACATCGGCCGTACCTTCTAAGGACGGACGCACCCCCACCCATGCGGTGGGGGTATTCAATGATGGGACGCGCATCTTGCGTGCCTCACCAGGTAACAAGTCGGTCCGGGTACCACTTGCATAATCGGGTAAATCAGGTAGCCCTCACATGAGGGAACAAGGAGTAAGTGTGAATAAAGCGTTGAAAGTAGCTGGTTTGAGTTTTGCACTGATGGCTGCCGGCATGGGATCCGCCTTGGCCGAGACCAAAATCGCTGTGGTTGACATGGGCGAGGTATTCCAAAAGCTGCCCCAGCGTGAAGCTGTCTCCAAGAAGCTGAAAGGTGAATTCGAGCCGCGTATGCGTGAGCTGCAGAAGCTGGAAGCCGATGGTCAGCAACTGGTCGAGAAGTTCAAGAAGGACGAAGCCTTCATGAGCGCCGAGCAGAAGAAGCAGAGCCAGGAGAAACTGGCCAAGCTGCAGATGGAGTTCAACCAGAAGCGTCAGGCGTTCGAGCAGGACAACGGTCGCCGTCAGTCCGAAGAACGCGGCAAGATCCTGACCAAGGTGCAGGCTGCTATCGAATCCATTGCAAAGAGCAATGGTTATGATCTGGTGCTGGAGCGCAATGCTGCCCCGTATGCCGCCAGCAAGCTGGACATCTCTGCCCAGGTTATTTCTCAGGTAAGCAAGAGCAACTAATTGATGGCATTCACTCTCGCACAGCTGGCCCAGCAACTGGGGGCCCAGGTCCATGGCGACGGAACCCTGGAAATCCGCAAGGTAGCGACACTGGAAAAGGCCGGGGAGGGGGATATCACCTTCCTGTCCAATAAAAAGTACCGGCATTATCTGGAACAGAGCAAGGCCACGGCCGTGCTCATTACAGAAGCGGATTTGCCATTTTGTTCCACCAATGCCCTGGTGATCAATGACCCCTATGTGGGGTTTGCCCGGGTAGCCCAACTGCTGGACACCACGCCGCAACCGGCCACGGATATCCATCCGAGCGCCGTCATCGCGGCTGACGTGCAACTGGGCGAGAGAGTGGCCATCGGGGCCAATGCGGTGATCGAATCCGGCGTCGTGCTGGGGGATGACGTGCGCATAGGTCCTGGCTGTTTTGTTGGCAAAAATACCCAACTGGGAGCACGCTCCCGGTTGTGGGCCAACGTCACCCTGTATCACAACATCACCATGGGCACCGACTGTCTGGTTCAATCCGGCACAGTGATCGGCGCCGATGGATTCGGTTATGCCAATGAGCGTGGCGAGTGGATCAAGATCCCCCAGCTCGGTGGCGTGACCATAGGCAATCGGGTCGAGATTGGGGCCTGCACCACCATAGACCGCGGTGCGCTGGAAGATACCTGCATCGCGGATAACGTCATCATCGACAACCAGTGCCAGATCGCTCACAACGTCGAAATCGGTTACGGTACCGCCATCGCGGGCGCGACCACGATGGCCGGTAGTCTCAAGGTCGGCAAATACTGTATCATTGGCGGCGCCGCTGTCTTTAACGGGCACATGGAAATATGCGATCAGGCCACCATTACTGGCATGGCCATGGTGATGCGACCCATTACCGAGCCCGGTGTCTACTCTTCCGGCATCCCACTGCAAACCAATAAAGAGTGGCGCAAGACCGCTGCCCGGGTGATGCGTATCGAAGAGATGCACAAGCGGTTGAGCAAGCTTGAGAAGAAGCTGGATCAAGAATAATCACGATTGGTATAGGGTACTGTTTTGACTACTGAAAAGAAGAGCCTGGGTATCCAGGAAATCATGGATCTGCTGCCCCACCGTTATCCCTTCCTGATGGTGGACAAGGTGGAAAGCTACGAGATCAGCGACGAGCGCAAAACCCTGCGCGCTATCAAGAACGTCTCGTTCAACGAGCCGATCTTCCAGGGGCACTTCCCGGCCAAGCCGGTGTTTCCTGGCGTGCTGATCCTGGAAGCCATGGCGCAGGCCACTGGTATTCTGGCGTTTACCATGGTGGGCAAGCCGTCTCCCAACGAACTCTATTACTTTGCCTCAATCGATAACGCTCGTTTCAAGCGTCCGGTCGGCCCCGGCGATCAGCTGGTGCTTGACGTGGTGTTCCTGAAAGAGCGTCGCGGTATTGCCAAGTTCACCGGTGTCGCCACCGTCGATGGTGAAGTGGTCTGTACCGCCGAGCTGATGTGCGCCAAACGCGAGGTTTAATACACGTGATCGACCAGACTGCCATCATTCACGATACTGCCATCGTTCATGAGTCTGCCGTGATCGGTAAAGGGGCTGAAATCGGCCCCTTTTCTGTCATCGGCGCCGAGGTTGAAATCGGCGAAAACACCTGGATAGGCTCTCATGTGGTGATCAAAGGCCCGACCAAGATAGGTCGTGGCAACAAGATCTTCCAGCACACCTCCATCGGTGAGGATTGCCAGGACAAGAAGTACGCTGGCGAGCGCACTTTCCTCGAGATCGGCGACAACAACGTCTTTCGCGAGAACTGCACAGTGCATCGCGGTACCATCCAGGATCAATCCCTGACCAGGGTGGGCAGCGGCAACCTGTTCATGGTCAACGTGCACGTTGCCCATGATTGCCTCATCGGTGACCACTGCATCTTCGCTAACAACGCGACCCTGGCGGGCCACGTGGTGATCGGTGATTTCGTGATCTTTGGCGGTCTCTCCGCAATCCACCAGTTTGGTCGGGTTGGCTCCCACGCCTTCGTTGGTGGCTGCGCTGCCCTGAACAAGGACGTGCCGCCCTATGTGATGGCGGCTGGCAACTACGCCAAGCCGTTCGGGGTCAACTCCGAAGGGCTGCGTCGTCGCGGTTATAGCCCTGAGGCCATCTCGGCCGTCAAGCGTGCCTACAAGGAGATCTTCCGCTCCGGCAAGACCATCGAAGAGGTGTTGCCCGTGCTGATGGAGATGGCGGCCAGTGAACCGGCTGTTCAGCTCTATGTGGATTTCCTCAAGGACAACGAGCGCGGGATCATCCGTGCCTGATCCCGTTCGCATCGGTATCGTCGCCGGGGAGACCTCCGGCGACATCCTGGCAGCCGGGCTGGTGCGTGAACTGCAGCGCCGCTATCCGGATGCGCAGTTTGAAGGGATTGCCGGGCCGCGGATGCAGGCCCTGGGCGTCAAGGCGCTGTTCGAGATGGAAGAGCTTTCCGTCATGGGGATCACCGAGGTGCTTGGCCGTCTGCCCCGCATCCTCAAGGTCCGCCGCGAACTGCTGCGCCATTTTATTGCCAATCCGCCTGACATCTTCGTCGGGGTGGATGCACCGGATTTCAATATCGGGGTGGAGCTGAAACTGCGCCGCGCCGGTATCAAGACGGTTCACTACGTCAGCCCCTCTGTGTGGGCCTGGCGTCAGAACCGCATTCACAAGATCAAGGCTGCCACCGACATGGTGCTCGCCTTCCTGCCATTCGAGAAAGCCTTCTACGACCGTTTCGATGCCCCTTGCCGCTTTGTCGGCCACACCATGGCGGATGATATTCCGCTGGTGCCGGATCAAGCCGCGGTGCGCCAGGCGCTCGGTATTGACCCGGGCCGACGCTGGCTGGCCGTGCTGCCCGGCAGTCGCAGTGCCGAGGTGGGTTTCATGTCACCGGTATTTCTCGAGGCCTGCAAGCACCTGACAGTGCGTTACCCGGATCTCGGTTTCATCGTGCCGCTGGTCAACGACAAACGGCGCGAGCAGTTCATGGCCATCAAGGCCGAGCTGGCGCCGGATCTCGACATGGTATTGCTGGAGGGACAGGGGCGCGAGGCGATGATCGCCGCCGATGCCGTGCTGCTCGCTTCCGGTACCGCCGCGCTCGAAGCCATGCTGGTGAAAAAGCCCATGGTGGTGGGTTACAAGCTCAAGCCCTTCAGCTACTGGCTGGCCCAGCGCTTGGTGAAGACCGCTTATGTGTCCCTGCCCAACTTGCTGGCAGACCAGATGCTGGTGCCCGAGTTGCTGCAGCACGAGTGCACCCCGGACAATCTGGTGGAAGAGGTCAGCAAGCTGCTGGAACACGATAACCGCGAGCTCATCGCCACCTTCACCCGGCTGCACCAGCGCATTCGCTGCAATGCCGATGTGCAGGCCGCCGATGCGGTGGCCGATCTGCTTGGCAGATAATATTCCCGGGCGGCCGATTATGCTGCGCTAATCGACCCCATGTCAGGCCCTGCGGGGCCTGTTTTGATTCAAGGCTGCAAGATGATGATCGATATTCCCGAAGACAGGCTGGTTGCCGGTGTGGACGAGGTGGGGCGTGGTCCCCTGGTGGGTGACGTGGTCACGGCCGCCGTGATCCTGGATCCCGCCAACCCCATTGTCGGGCTGGCAGACTCCAAGAAGCTCTCCGAGAAGAAACGTCTGGCGCTGTTTGACGAGATCAAGGCCAAGGCGCTGGCCTGGGCCATCGGCCGCGCTACGCCGCAGGAGATAGACGAGCTCAACATACTGCACGCCACCATGCTGGCGATGCAGCGCGCCGTGGCGGGACTGAACGTCACCCCCGAGCTGGTCTTTATCGACGGCAACCGCTGCCCGGCATTGCCGATGGAAGCGCGCGCCGTGGTCAAGGGCGATAGCCTGGTGGCCGCCATCAGCGCCGCCTCGATTCTGGCCAAGGTGACCCGCGATGGGGAAATGACCGAGCTGGACAGCCGTCATCCCGAGTACGGTTTCGCCCGTCACAAGGGCTATCCGACGCCTGAGCACCTTGCCATTCTGGCCGAGCGCGGCCCCTTGCCCGAGTATCGGCAGAGTTTCAAACCGGTGCGCCGTGCACTGGGGATCGAGTAAACCATGCAGAGCTGCCGGCATCACGACATGCGCGCCACTCTGTGCAACGAGAGGGTATGACGATGGCTGAACCCCGTTTTATCCACCTGCGGGTCCACTCCGACTTCTCTATGGTCGATGGCCTTCAGAAGATCAACCCCATTGTCTCGGCGGCAGCGGCCAACAACATGCCGGCGCTGGCACTGACCGACCAGATGAACATGTGTGGCCTGGTGCGCTTTTATGGCGCCGCCCACGGCAAGGGCATCAAGCCCATCGTCGGGGCCGACTTCTGGGTGCAGAGCGAGGCGCTGGGTGACGAGCAGTTTCGCCTCACCCTGCTGGCCATGGATAACGACGGCTACCAGAACATCACCCTGCTGATCTCCCGTGGCTACCAGCGCGGTCACGTCCAGGGTCGCCCCGTTATCGACCGGGCCTGGCTCGCGGATCACGCCAAGGGCGTGATAGTGCTCTCGGGTGCACGTGAGGGGGATGTGGGCAAGTTCCTGCTCAAGGGCAACCGGCAGATGACGGAGTCATGCCTCGACTTCTACCGGACTCACTTCCCCGACGCCTACTATCTGGAGCTGCTGCGCACCGGTCGACCCGACGAAGAGGTCTACCTGCACATGGCGGTGGCCATCGCCACCGAGTTCGAGCTGCCGGTGGTCGCCACCAACGAGGTGGTGTTCCTCAACGCCGAAGACTTTGATGCCCACGAGATCCGGGTTGCCATCCACGATGGCTACACCCTGATGGACAAGCGTCGCCCGCGCCGTTACAGCCCGCAGCAGTACCTGCGCAGCCAGGAAGAGATGGCCGAGCTGTTCGCCGACATCCCGGAGGCGCTGGAGAACACGGTGGAGATCGCCAAGCGCTGCAACGTGACGGTGCGCCTAGGTGAATACTTCCTGCCCAACTTCCCGACCGGCGACATGACCACCGAAGACTTCCTGGTAATGAAGTCCAAGGAGGGACTGGAGGACCGCCTCGCCTTCCTGTTCCCTGATCCCGAGGTTCGCGTCGCCAAGCGCGGCGAGTACGACGAGCGCCTCGACATCGAGCTCAAGGTGATCAACCAGATGGGCTTCCCGGGTTACTTCCTCATCGTGATGGAGTTTATCCAGTGGTCCAAGGACAACGGCATTCCTGTCGGGCCGGGCCGGGGGTCGGGTGCAGGGTCACTGGTGGCCTATGCGCTCAAGATCACCGATCTCGACCCGCTGGAATTTGACCTGCTGTTCGAACGCTTTCTGAACCCGGAGCGGGTCTCCATGCCCGACTTCGACGTCGACTTCTGCATGGACATACGGGACGAGGTGATCGAGCACGTCTCCGAGATG
>NZ_CAWNYS010000151.1:0-7271 GCF_963878295.1 Aeromonas sp. HMWF014
ATAAGAACCCGCCCGTGGGCGACATGAACATGAGAAACATCGCAATGAAAGCACAATGGACCGACTTTATTACCCTGCTCAAGCGTGAAGTGGTGCCGGCCCTGGGCTGTACCGAACCCATGTCGGTGGCGCTGGCGGCGGCCAACTGCCGCAAGCTGTTGGGGCAGGATCCGACCCGTGTCAGCGTCTGGGTCAGTGGCAACCTGTTCAAGAATGGCATGGGGGTCGGCGTTCCCGGCACTGGCATGATAGGGCTGCCGGTGGCGGCGGCGGTCGGTTTCACAGGGGGTAACCCGGATGCGGGGCTGGAAGTGCTCAATACCCTGACCCCGGCCCAGGTGGAGGCCGCCAAGGCGCTGCTGCCCATCATCAAGGTGGACGTGAAGGATGTACCTGACGTGCTCTACGCCGAGGTGCTGGCGGAGGTAGAGGGCCACAGTGCCCGAGTGGTGATCTGTACCGACCACACCCGCATCGTCTTGATGGAGCTGGATGGCGAGGTACTGATGGAGCAGGCCAGTGCCCCTGGTGTGCAGATCCAGCCCGCCAAATCCGGCAAGCCCGCCATGACGCTACGGGAGATAGTGGCGTTTGCGCTGGAGGTGCCGCTGGCGGAGATCGACTTCATTGGCGCCGCGGCCACCATGAATCAGGCGCTGGCGGATGAGGGGCTGCAGGGCTATGGCCTGCAGATTGGCAAGATCCTGACCGAGCAGGTGGAGCGCAAGTTGCTCTCCGACGATCTGATGACGCTGGCCATGCGGCTCTCGTCCGCCGCCTCCGATGCGCGCATGGACGGCGCCATGCTGCCCGCCATGTCCAACTCCGGCTCCGGTAATCAGGGCATAGCCGCCACCATGCCGGTGGTCGCCGCTGCCCGCTTCCTCAAGGCGAGCGACGAGCAGCTGACCCGGGCGCTGGTGATGAGCCATCTGGTGGCCATCTACATCAAGACCCATCAGAACAAACTGTCGGCCCTCTGTGCAGCGAGCACCGCCGCCATGGGGTCGGGGGCCGCCATCACCTGGCTGCTGGGTGGCCAGTTTGAGCAAATTAGTCACTGTATCAACAACATGATCGGTGACGTTTCCGGTATCATTTGCGATGGGGCGGGCAGTGCCTGTTCCATGAAGGTCTCTACCTCCACTTCGGCGGCGGTCAAATCGTCGCTGATGGCCATCAACAATCTGCACGTGCCCCAGAGCGAAGGCATAGTTTCCGACGACGTGGACGAGACTATTGCCAACCTGGGCCGCCTCTCCAAACTGGGGATGCTGGATACGGATATCGAGATCATCAACATCATGCGAGCCAAGCAACAGGGCAAAGCCCAGTGATGCAAGGGGTGGCGCAAGCCACCCTCTGTTTTGCTACCTGCTGACGCCACCCCTGCCACGGGGCGTCCGATACGGTCTATGTCAGGGTTGCGCCTGTCAGGCGCTGCCCGGTTTTGTGTCACCCCGCTTGCACCGGGGGACAAGTCGCCACGATGCGGCAAGTTTCGGGGAGGAGTGTGCGTACAGGACACTCGTCCGTATACCTCGGGCCCGGCCCGACTATTTTGGGGAATATCGTCATGACTCTTAGCGTTATAGGTAATCTGGCCATCCTGGTCATGTTGCTGCTGTTTCTCTATCGGTTGCAGCAAACCCACGTCAGCTTCACCCGTCGGGTCTTCTCGGGGCTGGGGCTGGGCATCTTGTTCGGCGCAGCCTTGCAGCTGCTGTATGGTGCCGGCTCCAGTGTGCTGGTGCAGACCGGTGACTACCTGGATATCGTCGGCAGCGGCTATGTGAAGCTGCTGCAGATGATCATCATTCCGCTCATCATGGTCTCCATCATAGGCGCCATCCTCAAGCTCAATGGCGGCACCGCCCTTGGCAAGATCAGCGCCATGACCATAGGGGTACTGATCTTCACCACCATGATCGCCGCCGGGGCGGGCATACTGATGTCCAACCTGTTTGGCCTGACCGCCGAAGGGCTCACCGCTGGTGCCGCCGAGACCGCCCGTGGCGCCGCGCTGCAGACGACCCTCGGCAGCGTCGAGAGCATGTCTTTTGCCAAGCTGATGCTGGAGTTCATCCCGGCCAACCCCTTCCTCGACATGACGGGCGCGCGCAAGACCTCCACCATCGCCGTGGTGATCTTCTCCATCTTCATCGGCCTGTCAGCCACCGGTATTGCCCGCAAGAAACCCGAGATCTTCGAGAGCTTTGGTCGCTTCATGCAGGTGGCACATGCCATCGTGATGCGCATGGTGACCCTGGTGCTGCGCCTCACTCCCTATGGCGTACTGGCGCTGATGGCCAAGGTGGTCTCCGGCTCCAACTATGCAGACATCCTCAACCTGCTCAGCTTCGTCATGGCCTCTTACGGCGCCATCGCCATCATGTTTGCGGTGCACCTGCTGCTGGTGGGTCTGGTGGGGATCAACCCGGTTCGTTACCTGAAGAAGATCATGCCGGTGCTGGCCTTTGCCTTCACTTCCCGTACCAGTGCGGGCTCGATCCCGATGAACGTGCAGACCCAGACCAAGGCGCTCGGCATTCCGGAGGGGATCGCAAACTTCGCCGCTTCCTTCGGTTCCACCATTGGCCAGAACGGCTGCGCGGGCATCTATCCGGCCATGCTGGCGGTGATGATAGCCCCGACCGTAGGGGTCAACCCCATGGATCCCGGCTTCATCATGACGCTGATCGCCATCATCACGGTCAGCTCGTTCGGGGTCGCCGGGATCGGTGGCGGCGCCACCTTCGCCGCGCTGATCGTGCTCTCTGCCCTGGACTTCCCGGTGGCACTGGCTGGCCTGCTCATCTCCATCGAGCCGCTGATCGACATGGGCCGCACTGCGCTGAACGTCTCTGGCTCCATCACGGCCGGTACGGTTACCAGCCGGCTGATGGGCGAGACCGATATGCAGGTGTTCAACAGCGAGCACGAGGTGTGTCTGGACGGCGAAGAGTCCACCATCTGATCCGCTGACCCGCACGCCAGGGGAGGGGTCAGCCTCTGCCCATCTATAGACAGAAGGGAGGGCATGCCCTCCCTTCGCCATTGAAAGGAAAAACGATGAGAATCCTGATCATAGGTGGCGAAGCCGCCGGTATGAGTGCGGCGGCCAAGGCGCGCCGGATGGCCAAAGAGGCTGACATAGTGGTGTACGAGGCTTCCGAGGTGATCTCCTTCGGTGCCTGCGGCCTGCCTTACTTCGTCGGTGACGAGTTTCAGGAGCCCGGCTACATGGCCGAGTTTACCCCCGAGCAGTTCGCTGCCAAGGGGATCGAGGTCAAGATTGGTCACCGGGTGCTCAGCATCGACGCGGCTGCCCAGACCCTGGTGGTGGAGTACAACGGCGATACCTTCACCGATCGCTACGATCGACTGATGATTGCCACCGGTGCCCGTGAAGTGATGCCCCCCATCCCCGGTTTGCAGCAGCAAGGGGTATTCGGTCTGCGCCGGATGGCTGACGGACTGGCATTGAAGGAGGCGGTGCAGGACAAGCGTAACACCCGCGCCCTGGTGATCGGCTCCGGCTTTATCGGGCTGGAAGTGGTCGAGGCGCTGGTCCATCAGGGCAAAGAAGTGCGCCTGATCGAGCTGGCGGATCGGGTCATCCCGGATGCCTTCGACAGCGAAATCACCCATCACATCGAAACCGAACTGCGCGAGCAGGGCGTCTCTCTCCATCTGGGTGAGCGCGTTGAGGCTCTGCTGGGGGATGGCAGGGTGACCGGCGTGCGAACCAGCCAGGGCGAGTACGAGGCCGATATCGTGGTGGTCTGCACCGGGGTCAAGCCCAACACCGAGTTCCTGGCTGACACTGGCATCAAACGGCTGGCCAATGGCGCCATCGAGGTGGACAGGCAGGGCCGCACCTCGCTGGCCAATGTCTGGTCTGCCGGCGACTGCGCCAGCGTCTGGCACAGCGTCAAGCAGCAGCAGGTCTATGTGCCGCTCGCCACCATCGCCAACAAGCTGGGTCGGATGGTGGGCGAGAACCTGGCCGGGGGCGAGCAGACGTTCCCGGGCACCCTCGGCTCTGCGGCGCTCAAGGTACTGGGGCTGGAGGTGGGGCGCACCGGTCTCTGTGAGCAAGAGGCCCAGGCGATGGGCATCGACTATCGCACCGTGGTGATCAAGGACAAGTGCCACACCAACTACTGCCCGGGTCAGTCAGATATCCACGTCAAGCTGGTGTTTGATCCGGCCAGCAAGCGGCTGCTGGGCGGCCAGATCCTGGGTCGCAAGGGGGCGGTCCACCGCATCGACGCGCTGGCGGTCGCCATCACCATGGGAGTGACTACCGAGCAGCTTGGGATGCTGGACTTTGCCTATGCCCCCCCCTTCTCTCGCACCTGGGACGTGCTCAACGTGGCGGGCAATGTGGCGAGATAACAGGATAAGGAGGATGGCGCATAGCACTGCGCCATCCTCCTCGTCACGGCCTGGACCACATGGCAGGCATAAAAAAACCGATGCCTGGGCATCGGTTTTTTGTTGCTACCGGTTTAGCCATTTCGCTCAGCCACGGCCGAGGCGGTTGTCCGGGTAGTTCTTGGCCAGCACTTCGCGGGCATTCTGGGTCAGGGCCGGCATCTTCAGGGTCTCGTAAGACCGGACCATGATCTCCAGCGCCTTCTCGGTTTCGGCCGTGTCGGGATAGGTCTCGACAATCAGCTTGGCCCGGTTGGCGGCGGCGATCAGCGCGTTGCGCTTCACGTAGAACTCGGCCACGCTCAGGTCGTAGCGGGCAAGGCGGTTCTTCAGACCGATCATGCGAGCACGGGCATCGGCGGCATAGACACTGTTGGGATAGTTCTGCAACAGCGTCTTGAAGTCCTGGAAGGCCTGACGGGCATAAGAGGGGTCTTTATCGTCCCGATCGATGCTCAGGAGGTCCTGGAAGAAGTTGTAATCGCTGGCCATGTTGGTCAGGCCGCGCATGTAGAACACATAATCGATATTTTTATGCGCCGGATTGAGGCGGATAAAACGGTCGATATTGGCGATCGCCTGGGCGGTATCGTCCTGTTTGTAGTAGGCGTAAATGAGGTCAAGCTGAACCTGGTTGGAGTAGGCGCCGAAAGGATAACGCGAGTCCAATGCTTCCAATAATTCGATAGCATTCACGTAGTTACCGGCATCCAGCTTGAGGCGTGCTTTCTGGTACAGGGTCTCCGGCGGTTCGTCGGGGACCTTGGGTTTGGTGCTGGAACAGCCCGTGATCAAGGTAGCAACCAAGGCGAGCGACATCAGCAGGTGAGACTTCTTTCCCATCAACAACATCCGGTCCATTTCCACGAAATTGGCAAAGTATCCGTTATGCTTGGCTAAAAGAAAAGCTAGAATACCCGGATTATTTCGAATTGATACCCCCCGCTCAAGAGACCATACATGAGCCAGCATATTGAACTGACAGGCGAATTTCAGGATCACCAATTCGGGCAGAGACTCGACCAGGCCCTTGCTGAATTATTTCCAGACTACTCCCGAACACGCATCAAGGAGTGGATTTTACAGGACAGAGTGACCCTGGATGGTCAGGTTGCGAACACCCCGCGCGAGAAGGTAATGGCCGGGCAACAGGTACATGTAGATGTCGAGCTGGAAGATGACACCCGCTGGGATGCTCAGGACATAGCACTCAACATCGTCTACGAAGATGAACACATTCTGGTGATCGACAAACCGGCCGGTCTGGTGGTTCACCCGGGTGCAGGCACGCCGGATGGCACCATACTCAACGCCCTGCTGCATCGCTATCCCGGCATTGCCGAGGTACCCCGCGCCGGTATAGTGCACCGTCTGGATAAAGACACCACAGGCCTGATGGTGGTTGCCAAAACGGTGCCCGCCCAGACTCATCTGGTGGAGGCGCTGCAGGCGCGCCAGATCACCCGTGAATACGAAGCCATCGCCATCGGTCACATGACCGCAGGCGGCACAGTTGATGCCCCCATCGGCCGTCACCCGACCCAGCGTACCCACATGGCTGTGGTGCCCAATGGCCGTCCTTCCGTGACCCACTACCGGGTACACGAGAAATTCCGTGGCCACACCCGTCTGCGTCTGCGTCTGGAAACCGGTCGTACCCACCAGATCCGTGTGCACATGGCGCACATCAAGCATCCGCTGGTGGGGGATCCCGCCTACGGTGGCCGTCTGCGCCTGCTGCGCAATGCAACCCCGGAGCTGACCCAGATGCTGCGCAGCTTCAATCGTCAGGCGTTGCATGCGACCATGCTGCAACTGGCGCACCCCATCACGGGTGAAGTGATGCAGTGGCACTCCGCCACACCGCAAGACATGGTGGAGCTGATGGAAGTGCTGCGCGCGGATACCCTCGCCAATCCGGACGATCTGGTCTGGAACTGATGCGATAGGGCCTGCGTCGGTTTCTGCCGTCATCCGGCCCGAATAGATGCCAAACGGGGTTCCCTTTCAGGAGCCCCGTTTTTATATCGGTGAATTGAAGGAGTCACAGATGAAATGGATCGAACCCGACTGGCCAGCACCGGCTTGCGTCAGAGCCCTGTCGACCACCCGGGATGGCGGCGAGAGTGAAGGGGTGTTCGCCGGTCTCAATGTGGGCGCCCATGTGGGGGACACGCCAGCGCGGGTCGAGGCCAATCGTGCCCGCTTGCAGCAGGCCGCCCGGATCCCCGGCCCCCTTAACTGGCTCAATCAGGTGCACGGTACCGTCGTTCATCCGGTCAGCAACCAGTATGATGCCGTGCCGGATGCCGATGCGGCTTGCGCCCATGAGGCAGGGCAGGCCTGCATAGTGATGACCGCCGACTGCCTGCCGGTGCTCTTTTGCGATCGGGCAGGTACTGTGGTGGCAGCCGCCCATGCCGGTTGGCGCGGGCTGCAAGGTGGGGTATTGGAAGCCAGCATCCGGGCCATGGGTTGCGATCCTCGCGATCTTCTCGCCTGGCTTGGCCCGGCCATAGGCCCGGCGGCGTTCGAGGTGGGGGGCGAGGTGCGCGATGCTTTTATGGCGGAGCAGGCCGAAGTGGAAGCGGCATTCGAACCTGCGCCCAACGAGGGGAAATGGCTGGCGGATATCTACCGGTTGGCCCGGTTGCGGCTGGCCCGGGCCGGTGTGAGCGCAATTTATGGCGGCGAGTTCTGCACTTTCGGCGATAGCGAACGGTTCTACTCTTATCGTCGTGATGGCCAGACTGGCCGGATGGCCTCCATCATCTGGTTGGCCCGCTAAGAACCGGATACGTATCCGGTCAGCAATCGTCCCGCCCCTGTCA
>NZ_CAWNYS010000152.1:0-8041 GCF_963878295.1 Aeromonas sp. HMWF014
GTAGCTAGGTGTGTGACGATCATTGTTTTTACGTGACTCAATTAACTTTTTGTTAAAATTTATGTAATTTACATTATCTGTGTCAATGTTTGCTCTTGTAGCAAAAGAGCTCATTGTTTCTAAAGCTAGCGTGGGGGTTGATAATGATGTCAAGGTAATCAATAAAATTGCTATTTTTGTTTTCTTCATTTTTAAACACCTATTGTGATTGGTTGTATCTACTGAGCCTGTATCATGTCGAAAATCTCATTGCACTATTAAATTCAACATTAATAGCCCTATCCTGTATGGGCTCGTTCGCATCTATTAAATGTAAACAAAAAATTGTGTCAATCAAACATTTATTAGGTAGGAAGGAAATGTGATTCGCCACGCATATAGCGTATATAAAAGTGGTTTTTTTGTAACTAGATGTATCTGTAAATAGGTTCAAGCTGCATGAAACTATCACGCGTAATCACCAATGCCGAGGAATAGGCAGCTTGCTGACTCGAGTGAAGCACTTCATGAACAAGATGTCGCCTTTCCCTGGGAGTGGTTATGGAGCAGCCCTGGTGTAGCACCATTAGGATTAATTATTCAGGAGGCCTATAGAGGTACGATGCTACTTACACCTGCAATGAAATACTTCCCTTATGTGAGCTGGTCAGCGAGATCATCAACAGCAGCGGTATAGCGCGCGATTTATGAGCATCTTTTAAAAATTGTGGTGCAGTATGATAGGACTAAGAGCAGAGACGTAATATAAAACGTATTCTTATGTGAAAAAGTAAGGCAATAGTGCTGGAATCCACTATTGCCTTATACGGTTCTTAGTCTTATCTAGGATTAATTCTGGCATTGCCACCAAAGAAACCAACGGTCATACCGCCCCCTTTGAACCAGCTGTGGTCACTTGATGCATTTTTATCTTTCATGGTGATAGATGAATACAGGAAGGACGCGTATCGGAAGGTGCCAGAGCGCCCACGCAGTTGATCTTTGGGATAAATCGATGTCCATACACCTTCTACATAGCCATATCCAATGCCCCCACCTTCACCGGTGAACGTCAGATAGTTGTAGTTTGCCGCTTCTGCATCAATCTGACAGCTTATGATGCCGCCGCCAACCGCCAAGCCGGCACACTTGGTATACCATCCGTAGTTGAATCCAGAAGCCGTTTTAGTGATGGCGTTCTGAGTCAAAGGCTTGTTCTCTGCATCCATAGCAATGGATATGTAGGAGTCATCTTGATTGGCCTCTGAGGCTGAGCGGCCTTGCCGAGAAGAGCCCTGGGTTTCATCAAGCTGAATGGATATTTTTCTCGGGCTGCTTTTTTTGGCAATAATGGTGATCCATTGTCCATCGTCGCTTTTTGCTCTGATTACACCTGTACGGCTATTGGTATCAGAGTTAATGTCGTATTCATTATTACCTTTGTTGATATCGCCCATGCTATACCAGTTATCATCTAACATGATCTCTGCATCGTGAAATTCCGCATCAATCCTGTTGTCTATGCTTATTTTAATAGTGTTTTCATTTTCTGCATAAACATTGAGAGATAGAGAGGCGAGCACCCCCAGAACTATGGCACTTTTGTTTTTCATGTGAACTCCATTTTTATAATTAACGTGAGTGCATATTCTCTGCACCCCGCAATAGTTATAAAAGCTGACTTGTTGCCAAACAATTAAATCAGTGTGACAAATTGTAACAAAATGTGTTTGTGTAGATTTTTGAGTGTTATCAATCGTTGATATATGACCTAAGTGGTATGTACATGACGCATTTCAGTGTGCTGTGTAAAAAGTATGAATGTATAAAAAATATAAAATGGTTTATGAAGAGAGGGGGCGCGATGCGGGTCTATTACACCGTATGTGGCCAGCGTGGCCGCATTACCAACAGCAACCAGTTGAGTAATGATGTCTCTGATCTCTATTGCCAGTGCACCGATGCCGAGTGTGGCCACCTTGTCGTTCGCTCACACCTTAAGCCCCTCGGCCAAGACCACCACCAGCTGGTACTGAGCCTGATGGGATCGCTGACGCCAGAGGGGCGGCAGTTGGTATTGAAAGGACTGGGGGCGCAATAGCGCCCCCAGTTGTTTTCCCTCTCTCGCATTGTGGCTCTCCACTCGGTAGAGTCACCGTGCCGCTAGCCACAGCCTTCCCACTTCATTGCCCCATTTTGCTGACTTGCGTCAAAAAATTAACCAAAAATCAGAGTCATGGATAACTTTTTACACACTAAGTCAGTTAGCGTTTGACATAATTCTCATTTGAACCTTGTTGTCCAAAGGTAATCTAGGTATATCTGATAGTTAGTCCCTTCTCAATTCGGTTAAACGCAGCATACAAGGAGCTACTGTGCACTGTAAAAAATGTGGAAATGAAATTTCTGATACCAGCAACTTCTGTGGGAATTGTGGGGAGCCGCGTACCTTTATAAATACAGCTGTGGGAGATGGTAGTGTAAATATAGCCGGTAGCAATACTATATCTAATAGTCATCTTCACGTTGGTGATGTTTATCAGGCTGTCCCCCCAAAAGAGCAAGCTTACATTGATAGAACATACGTTAAGCAAGTTACACTAGCTGGTAGTCCCGTGAAAACATCATGGTTAATAATTTCCGGGGCGGTTGGTTTTATCGGGAGTTGGGCATCTATATTTAGTGTGCTTGGTAGCTATTGGCAGTATTTGTTTATAATTTTTCTTGCTCTAAGTATGAGCATGCTTTTGAATGGTATCGTTTTATGGAAGACGAGGTTCTCAAATTTAAAATGGTTTAATATCGAGTCAAATAAGGATGGGGAAGTATTTATAACTAAAGTTTCTGGTAATTGCCCGAAGTGTGATGGAACTTTAAAACTTGTTGATATTCAGATGTCTAAAAATAGCAAGAAAACATTTGCCCGCTGTTCTAGAAACGGCGACCATATCTGGAACTTTGATCCAACAGTTCTAGATTGAAATATAACAAAAACTCAGGCATCCATCTTTGTGGGAGGGGGCTGGGGGATAATAGTGCTCCAGTCTCTTCTCTGGCCAGTTTCACAGTTCAGGCACCGGTAGTCATTGGTAATTTTTTGCACATGATACGGTTCATCATCAAAACTTTATTAATAATCCAGAGCAATAGATTATTTTTTTGCTTACTAAACGGGTGGCATTTGATACCCTGCATATTCAACTCCCATTCTGTCAAAGAAAACCGAGATGTTTGATGATGTAGACATCTTCAGTTCGGCTAAACGAAGGGAGCTAAAACCCAGCACCGTAGCCATTTCAATGGATATTAGTGAGGCTTGTGTGTGGGGGAGGGGACATGACTATGCGTAGGTTAAGCTGGTTGGTGTAGAATGTTGAGTTTTTGATGTATCTATTTAAGGTGAGTTATGGATAAGATATTTTCAATATATGAAAGCCCACTTTCGGATGAAACTAAGGTCTTAAGAAGAAATAGCCTGCTGTCATCTGGTCTTTGTTTGTTTATAGCAATGACAGGTGAGCTTCCAAGTCAGTTTGCGTTGCTAGGTGTTAGTTTTTCTGCAAATCAACAAGAATTGATAGGTTGGTTTATTCTTGCTGTCGCCTTTTATTTTTTTCTTCATTTTATTTCAATGGCATCTGTAGAGGTCGCAAGGTGGGTTCATCCTATTTACCGATCTGTCGTAACAAAAAAAACTCTTCTTGAAGATTACTCGTATGCTTTTGATGAAGAGGATTTTGTTAATATTCCAGAGCAAGTCAACGAACAAGATAAAAATGCTATGTATAAAAATGCTAAAGAGTATGCTGATATACATGTAACGTCAAAGTTACGCTGGCTATACTCCCTTATATATCTAAAGCTGGCTATAGAGATTCTCGTGCCAGTTTTAATTGGAGTTTCTTCAATAACGATGATTTTATTTATGTTGACTGGGTTAACAGAGGTATAAAAATTTGATGTTCTGTGTGTCTAGGAAATATTGTGAATTTTTCACACTCATAGTTTAGTGTCATGGCAACTCCGAAGCAGTAGGTGGGATATGATGAAACATATGACATTATTCCTTAAGCCTCTGAGCTTAGGATCAGTAAATAGGTGAACCTCGCTTCAATGGCGTGGGTTACCTAGTTTTTCTATCCCGCACTGATTTTTCGGTGGTCAGCCACCACCTGGTGTAGTGCTGGCTGATACCTTGGGTTAAGCCGCTCGGCTGTGCCCGGGTTACCTCGGTCGGTACGGCATCCCGGGGCAATCCAGAGGGGGCGGCCGGTGACTGCGCACCGGATGGTGCCGTTCTGGTTGATGGACAAGGGGTTAGTCCTTCCACTATATGGCGGCGGCATATCTGGGGTGATGGCCGGCAGGGCCAGCGCTGCTGGGGGATGCAGATCACCCGATTATCCAGGCGGCGGTACTCTTCCCGGCTGACGCTCTGTTTGTTGTTCATCTTCATACCCACTCCTCGCTGTAGTCGTGCTGTTCTTGCTGCCACTCTGGTGCATCCAGCCCCTCCAGTACCCGCTACATCTCCGACTGGTAGGGTTGGGGCAGCATCTTTATGCAGCTACGGGTACCACTTCCTACCCTTGCAGGCGGGTCTTGATCCCTAAGCGGGCGGTGTGCAGGCCCATCTGGCGTGTGATCTCTTCGCCGTAGCAGCTGGTCTGATCCTCGATGAGGTGGGCCAGTTTGATGGGGTGCTCGGCGCGGGTAGCCAGCGGCCCGCCCATGCCTTTGAGATAGCAGCGGAAGAGGCTGTTATCAGCGGCATAGCGGGGCGCCTCAAAGCGCAGGTTTCGCGCGGGGGGCGTGTTGTCAGGTGATGGTTACCCGGAGCTGGGGGTCTATTTCTTGAGGTGCTTTCTGATGGCCTTGCCCGAGGTGCCGACGGCTTTCACTGCCCTTTTCAGCTGTACTTCGGTGCACTCGAAGGTCTTGATCCACAGCTTCATCTCATAGGGGTCGTTGACGTTGATGCTTTTGGCATCGAGGGGATGGGCGATGGTATTGTTGTCAGGCATAGGAACCTCAACTTGTTGAAATGGTTGGCGAGACAGCGGTCCTGACTCTGTGCTCATGTTCCTCCATATCGGTCGTGGGCGTGGTGATGGGGCTCACACAACGCAGGTAGCGGGTGAAACAAGGCCCGCTCACGACCCGAATCATCGGACCCTGTGGCTGGATGATGCGCATTGCACACAAAGCGGTTGTCAGATCAGGTTGCTGATGGGGTCATCCATTCCGGGCATTCCGGGCATTCCGGGCATTCCGGGCATTCCGAATACCCCGAGCATCTTGATGGTCACGGTAGGCTTGCGCCCGCAGGCCCCGTTGCCAAACCCGCGCGCCTCAGGGTGGGGCGGCGAGGATGGACCCCTTTATCAGGCAAGAGAAAGGGGAGCCAGGCTCCCCTTGGGTTTACTGCACAGCGGTCAGAACTTGTAGAGCCAGGAGACGGCGGTGAAGTAGCCGTTGTAGTCCTGGTTCAAATTGCCGAGGTTGCGCTCTTCGCCGGTGTAGAGGTAATCCACATCCTGGAAGTATTCGTAGCGCACATCCCAGCGCAGCGAGTGCTGCCGGGTGAGCTGATAGAGGGCATAACCTTCCAGCCGGTGCTGCTTGCTGGTGAGGTCGGGGTAGTCATAGCCCTTGCTGGCGTCCGTCTTGCCGCGACCATAGGCGAAGCTGTAGTCGAGCCCCAGCTCCAGATCCCGGTCAAACGCCTTCTTCTGGGTCAGTCCCAACCCCAGGGTGGTGATCTCGTCGCGCACCGCCGTGCGGTAGGGATCCCAGTCCGGCGCGCCTGTGTAGGCGTGGTTCTGCTTTGATGTGATCCACTGCAGGTTGCTGAACAGATGGCCGCTCAGGTTGTCGTCAAACTGCTGGTTGAGGGTGAGGTCGAGGCCATAGTCCTCGCCCTCGCTGCGCCCTATGTCCGGCTCCTTGTAATCATCCTTGGCCCACCAGCCTTCCAGGCTGGCATCCCGCCCCTCGCTGAACTGGTAGCCGAGATCGGTTCTGAGCTCCACCCTGTCCTTATCCGCCAGATAGAACTGGCGCAGGGTCGGGCTGCCGTTGCCGCCAGCGTTGTCGTGACGCCAGTCAGAGCCGTTTCGGGTGCCCCAGGCGAGTTTGCCGCCCAGTTGCAGCGGGCCGGCTGGGCGGTAGCGTCCCTTGACGAACAGGGTGTGCTCGTCGGTGTCCTGCCGGTCGGCCTGTTCGCGCTGATCGGCCTTGTACTGGTAACCGGTGGTGAGCTTGACCGCGCGGCTGAGCCTGTAGTCGGCCTCCAGATCCGCCTTGCTGCGGGTATGATCACGCTTGCTGCGCGGCTTGCCTATCACGGCGTATTCGTCTGACTTGTCCTTGCGATCCCGATACTCCCCACCGGCCCGCAGGGTGAGATCCCGGCCAACGCGGCTCACCCATTTGGCATCGGCCTGGAAGGTGCTGATCTCGCCGTGGAAGTCATTCTGAGTGACGGGGGCATTGCGAAAGGCGGTCAGGCTGCCGTTGGAGGTGGCCTGGCTGCTGAGGACGCGGCCAGTCAGGCTCTGCCTGTCCCAGTTGTACTGGCCGGAGAGGCTCAACTGGTGGAAGTTGTTGTCCGGTTCATAGGCGCGTTCGTTGGCGTAAGGGTCGGTGACGCTGCCGTAATAGAGGGCGGTGTCATCGGTGCGGTAGAGGGAGCCGTTGTAGGCGAGATCGACCAGCCAGCCTTCGCCCAGATAACTGACGCCGCTCTTGACCAGGGTGGTCGAGGTATCGTCGACGGGCTTGGGCAGGAGGCCGGGCACGCCGCCGACCCCGGGTACGGTCGGTTGGTAGTAGGCGAGGGTGGCCTCTTTTTTCTCATGAGAAAAATCGGCATAGGGGCGCCACGGGCTCTTTGGTGTATAGGCGAGCCCAGCGGCCAGCTTCTTGCGCACCACCTCCTTGTCAAATTCGGCCAGCTGGCCCTGGGTCAGCGGGCTGTCCCCCGGTCGATAGACGCTGCGCCCATGGCTGTTCCAGTAAAAGGGGGATTCCGAGTAGCCCATCCTGGCGCGAACGCCATCATAGTGACCCTGCTCCAGCGCCAGGCTGAAGCGCTCCATGCCGAGGTTTTTTGCCTCGAGGGAGCCGTAGCGGGAGCCGTCTCCCCGGTATTGCAGCTCGGCGTTGAAGATGCCGAGCATGCCGCTCTCCTGCGGGCTGGGTACCCAGTTGCGAAAGCGGGGGGCGCCGTCATCGTTGGCATAGCCGGCCCCCAGCCCCACCTCGCCAAACCAGCCGCTGTCGTGCTCGCATGACTTGCAACTCCAGCGCTCAGTCTTGGCCGGCTTGGCCTGTTGCAGGGAGTAATCCCCGACTGCCAGCGGCGCCTCGGCCGCCTGGGCCGAACAGACCGCCAGCAGGGAGAGCCAAAGTGTTGAATATTTCATGACTTCTCTCCTTAGCGTCGCAGGGATTGACCATTGGGGTGGTTGGTCCCGTGGATCTGGTTATGACAATTCAGGCAACTGCCGCCACGCACCTTGAGATCCCCCTCGGGGATGGAGACGTTGGCATGGGGCACGCTGTGGCACTCCTGACACAGTTGCGGCACCCGCTTGTTGAGCAGCGCCTGGTTGATGGAACCGTGCGGGCTGTGGCAGAGGGAGCAATCCTCGGTCACCGGCTCGTGTTCCCACAGGAAGGGGCCCCGTTTCTCGGCATGGCACTCGTAGCAGCTTTCGTTGAGGCTGGGCTGCTTCAGGCTGGCCTCGTTCTGCGACTGGTGCGGGTTGTGACAGCTGGAGCAGGGCAGTTCGCCATTGAGAATGGGGTGGCTGGTACGCTTGTGCAGATCGGCTTTCTGCTGGGCGTGGCAGCTGGTACAGGTCTCGACCTGCCGCTTGCTGTCCATCACCGGATCCTTGGCCTGATGCAACGCGTGGCAACTGGTGCAGGAGAGATCCTCCACCGCGTGGGCGCTGGCATGCCAGCCCATCCGCTTGGCGTCGGTATGGCAGGAGAGGCAGACGCTGTTTTGCTTCTCCACCGGTACCGGTGAATCGGGGCCGAAGGTGATCATGGG
>NZ_CAWNYS010000153.1:0-5379 GCF_963878295.1 Aeromonas sp. HMWF014
TCTCCCGGGAGGGAGAGGTTGCGGGGGGGGGGGCAGAGGTTAATCCGGTTCGACCGCTGGCGCCGTCATGGTAGCGATAATCTGCCAGAAGGCATCAATGAGCGGGCCCTTGCCGTGGGGCGGGCGAATGAGACCGATCGTCCAGCTTGCCTCGGCTTCGCGCAGGGGCAGGGTGAGCACATCCGGGTGCTCTATGGTGGTGGAGGAGGGCACCAGGGTCCAGGCGATATCCGCGGCTGCGGTGGCGACCCCGGCGGCGAAGTCATTCACGTACTGGATATCGCGAAAGCGCACTCCGCTCTGGGCCAGGTAGTGCATCAGGTTGTCGTAAAACGAGGGCGCCTTGTCCCGGCGCAGAATGGCCAGTGGCTTGTCCACCAGATCCGCCAGCTCGTGTACCTCTCTGTAACTGGCGGGCAGTACCGCGACAAAGTGCGCTTGCACCACAGGCAGACAGTGCCACCCCTTGGGGGCAGGCAGGCGGCAAAAGCCGAGATCCAGCCTGCCTTCGCTCAGGGCCAGCAACTGGTGATGGGTAGAGAGGTCGTTGAGCTCTATGGTCACCTGCGGGCGCTCGGCGCGAAAGCGGGCGATGGCGGCGGGCACCAGTATCTTGGTGGCAACCCCGAAGCCGACGCGCAGGGTGCCGCTGTTGCCTGCCAGCGCGTCGCGAGCGGTGCGCCCTAGCTGTTCGCTCTGGGCTACCAGGGCGCTGGCATCTTCATAGAGCGCCCGCCCCAGCACGGTCAGGCGGGTGCTGCTGGCGTTGCGCTCGAACAGCTCACCGCCAAATTCCTCCTCCAGCCGCCTTATCTGCTTGCTCAGGGCCGACTGGGTGACATGCTGGCGTACCGCCGCCTGACCGAAGTGCAACACCTCCCCCAAGGTCACGAAGGCTTTCAGATCCCGTAGCTCCACCACAGCTCCTTTCATTCCTGTTGGGAATGTTGAATGGCCACATTTGTCATTGGACGGAATTTTAGAACTGTTCGATGCTTATGCCAATTTATTTGGGGCGCCTTGTATGGGGGCGTCGACGTATCAGAGATGGCTGAACCATCAGCGCAGAAGGAGCAACACCAGATGCATCACCACACGCTCAACGACTTCCCGAAAGATTTTCTGTGGGGCGCCGCCTCCGCCGCCTATCAGGTGGAAGGGGGCTGGAATGCCGATGGCAAGGGGCCCTCGGTGTGGGACCTCTTCACCAAGCTGCCGGGCAAGACCTTTGAGGGCAGCAACGGCGACGTGGCGGTCGATCACTATCACCGCATGGAGGAGGACGTGGCGCTGATGGCCGAGATGGGGCTCAAGGCCTATCGCTTTTCGGTGAGCTGGCCGCGCATCTTCCCCACCGGCCGGGGTGAGGTGAACGAAGCGGGTCTAGCCTTCTACGAGAAGCTGATTGACACCCTGCTGGCGCACAAGATCGAGCCGGTGCTTACTCTCTACCACTGGGATCTGCCGCAAGCGCTGCAAGAGGAGTACGGCGGCTGGGAAGACAGACGCATCATCGAGGATTTCGAGCGCTACTGCGTGACGCTGTATCAGCGCTTTGCCGGCAAGGTGAAGTACTGGGTGTCGCTCAACGAGCAGAACTACAACCTGACCAACGCCTATCAGCTCGGCACCCATCCGCCCGCAGTGCAAGACCGCAAGCGCTTCTTTGCTGCCAACCATATCGCATTTCTGGCCAATGCCCGGGTGATCAAGGCGTTTCGCCAGTATGTGCCAAACGGCCTGATCGGCCCGAGCTTCGCCTATTCGCCTGCCTATCCGGCGTCGTGTGACCCCAAAGACATGCTGGCGTTCGAAAATGCCGAGGAGTTCACCAGCTACTGGTGGCTGGATGCCTACTGCTTCGGCCGTTATCCCCAGGCGGCGCTTGCCTATCTGCGTGAAAACGGCGAGGCGCCTGAGATCCTGCCCGGCGATCTAGCGCTGCTGCGTGAAGGCACGCCCGACTATATTGGCGTCAACTACTACTACACCCTGACCTACACCGATAACCCCTTGGGCGGCCAGACCCTGCAGCGCATCAACACCACAGGGCAGAAGGGCACCACCCCCTCGAGCGGCATTCCCGGTCTTTACAAAACGGCGCCCAACCCGCATCTGGAAACCAGCAACTGGGACTGGGCCATCGACCCGACCGGGATGCGTATCGCCCTGCGCCGCCTCTCTTCCCGCTATGGTTTGCCGCTGATGATCACCGAGAATGGCCTCGGCGAGTTTGACCAACTGGGGGCGGGTGACAAGGTGGACGATGATTACCGCATCGCCTACCTCAAGAGTCATCTCATCGCCTGTCAGGAGGCGCTGCAAGACGGGGTTGAACTGATTGGTTATTGCGCCTGGTCCTTCACCGACATCCTGAGCTGGCTCAACGGCTATCAGAAGCGTTATGGCTTCGTTTATGTGGACCGCGATGAGCAGGGCGGCTCCTTGCGTCGCATCAAGAAAGAGAGCTTCCACTGGTATCAATCGGTGATCGCAAGCGACGGCAAGACGTTGTAAATCACTCGGTTTGGATTGCGTTGGTACAACAGGCTCTGCCACATCAGGCAGAGCCTGTTTATTTATGGTGTGTATGGCGCAGATGACGGGCTGGCGGAAGTAAAGAAGGTGCAATTCACACTTTAGATGCCGCTCTGGGTAGAGGCGACCATCCCATTAACCATGCCGAGATACATCTGACCGGAAAATATTCATCCAGCGTATTGAGCGTAACAACCTGACGCTCAGAACGTGCCTTAAGCGACGGGCCCGTAAAACCATCTGTTTTTCTCGATCTTTGAAATCCACGAGAAAGTCATCTGCGCCTTTATCGAAAAACATCACTTCAACTGATTGGAGGCATCACCTGGCTCCGGATGGGAACTGCCAACCCATATAAGGAACTCATTCGTACCTTCCCTGATTCTAAAAAACGTCTTTATAATAGTAAATTGTTGCGGCAAGTCACATTTTAAACTATGTTGTTCTGCTATGTTCAATATAAAATGCCGTGTGATTAATATCTGCTAGGGGTAAAGAGCAGTAGTGGTAATTTAATCTTGCCATCTTAAAGCATGGTTATGTTGTAATAGGTGCATTTCTTATTTATTAGCTCTGCATTTTAATTCTCATATAACAAAGATAATGCATGAGAATTTAATAAACCAAACACTCAGATGGAAACAATGTCATGTATAAAAAGAGGTCTACATGTTAAAACGGTTAACAATTGGGCAGAAATTATTCGGTGCATTAGGCTTGGTGGGTATATTTATATTAAGTCTTATGTCGTATGAGGTATCAAAAATATCTCATCTTGACGAAATAACAACGGTAATGGCTGAAAATCTTTTGCCATCTGTTAGTTATGCTGGAACTATGCAGAAAACTTTACAGAGTGCAAGGCGAAGTCAGCTGGCTGCAACGATTTATTTTTATAAAGGAAATCAGCCGGAGATCATTTCTCGGAAAGAACAAGTTAAAAATTTACAGTTGACCTATAATGCCGCCGCTCAAAACTATCTAGCTTTGGACTTTAACTCACCTGAAGAAGAGGCTGTTTTTCATGAGTTAAACAAGATGGGGAAAGAATATTTATCCTCACTGGAAGCATATTACAATGCAATGATACGCAATGATACGCATCAAGTGGATATGATTTTTCGCGATATTTCAAGTATAAATGATGTTCTCCAGTTAGCTGACAAGCTGGATGATATAAATGTACGGGTAGGCCATACCCTTAATGAAGAGTCTGAATTGGTTTATGATTCAGCCATGCGAAATAGTACTATACTAGGGTTTGTATGTATTATATTCATGTTTTTTGTTATGTGGTATTTAAATCGCCAAATTAAAACACCGATTAACGCGCTTCTTACAATAGTTGATGCAGTCTCTAACGGAGATCTTACAAAGACGGTCAAGTTAGAAGAGTTTAATCTCGATGAGATAGGCATGCTTGCATCGGGCATTTCTAAAATGCAAAGCAATCTACATAAACTAGTAAGTGAGGTTTCTGGTTCTATTGTGCAGTTAAGTTCCTCTGCGGAGGAAATTAGTGCGGTAGCAAAATTGTCTGCTGAGAGCATGAATAAACAGCAAAATGAACTTCATCAACTTGCTACTGCTATGAATGAAATGCAAGCAACAGTTAAAGAAGTGTCAAGAAATACCTCGGATGCTGCCAACACTGCGACATTAGTGAGCCGTTCGGCGGAACATGGTTCAGAAACTGTAATTAATACAATTGCAAGCATAGAGAGTGTTGCTGAATCTATTGAAAAAACAGCGTTGGTAATTAATCAACTTGATGAAAATAGTCATAATGTTGGTGTTGTACTGGATGTAATCCAAGGTATTGCGGAACAAACTAATTTATTAGCCCTTAATGCAGCAATTGAGGCCGCAAGGGCTGGTGAACAAGGCCGTGGATTTGCTGTTGTGGCTGATGAAGTGCGTACATTAGCAAAGCAGACTCAAGACTCGACCACAAAAATAAATACAATTATACAAGAGCTACAACAAAGAGCCTCGCACGCCGGCCAGACCATGCAACTTAGTCAAGCGATTGTACATGATACAGTCGAAAAGGCTCAAGAAGCTGGCACTGTGATCGCCAATATTCGTCTGGCAACAAACGAAATATCACAAATGAGCACCCAAATCGCAACAGCAACAGAAGAGCAAGAAGTAGTAAGTGAGGAGTTGAATCGTAACATCTCAAATATTAGCGTTGCGGCAGAAGATGTCTCCGCTGGAGCGAATCAAATGTCTCAAGCTTGTGATGAATTGACGAGACTTGCTAGCCAACTGCAGGGTTTGATTGGTAGCTTTCGTACATAATAATCAACGATAGCCCTAGGCTATTTATCTAATATAAATGCCTCAGTAATCGTTATGTACTGAGGCATTACTATATAATCCCAGTGAAGCGCAAAACCGTTTACGCCATCATCAGTACACAGATAAGCGCCGCATCATCCAACACAACGTTTTCGGTAGTTACTTGCCTTGATGCGAGTTTTTTAAGGCGCGCGGCACGGTGTAAATGCCAATGTAGCGGATGCGAGCGGTGACACCGACACCTGAGCCGTTGAAGGCCATCTCGACAATCTTTTTTTACGCCAGGTTTACGAGCTTCATAGGTGTAAGTGAGCTGAAAAATGTGGGGACAGGCAGGGGGCTTACCGTGGCGATATACGCAGTCGAGTAGCAACGAGGATGGATGCCATGAATATATGAGTCTCAAAAGCATCACAAACATGAGTTATCTATGTTTGAAGAAGATATTCTAATTCCTTTCCTTTATTTACATTTGAAGGGTGTACAGAGGCGTTGTTGCCCAAATCAGCCAGCAAGTCATGACTTCCCCAGCCCCAG
>NZ_CAWNYS010000154.1:0-2867 GCF_963878295.1 Aeromonas sp. HMWF014
AACATACACAGTTCCGATGTTCTCAAGGTATCGACTTTTTCTTTAAAGCCCAATGTCGTCAGGATCTGGACGGCAGCTTCGAGTTCGTCACTTTCCACGCCGATAAAAATATCAAGGTCGCCTTTCGATATTGCCAGCGGAATGGAAGAGGCACCTACGCGCTCAACTCTTGCGTTCGGGAGCAAATTTTTTACTTCGCGCTCGTATCTAATAAACAGATCTTCACAAGACGCTTGATATTGCTCAGCACGGTAAAACTTCATCTTTTCTCCAAAGGCATCTGGTTTGATACCAAAACTGGGACACCCACCTTTTTGTGTGCTGACTATACAGCGTCTTGCTCAGAAGGGTGGGTGTCCTGATTTCCCTCGGGAAATAAATTATCGTTTCCACGGGTACTTTGGTAGGCACGCCCCGCCATCAGCGCATATTCCATGTTACTATCCATGTTATTTTTCTCCAAAAATCTGATTGCAAGGGCAATGTTTAGCATCGTACCCTTCTCGTTTGCAATAATTTAAACAAGCGTCAATATCTGGTTGGCGTTTAAATGAATCATCACTACTCCAATTCCCCTTTCCATCGTGGATCATGACCAGGCAATAACCTGTATAAACTGGTTTTCTCAGAATGCTATTCAATTCAGGTTGTTTTAGACCTCTATTTAACTCTTTCATTAACACTGAGTTTATTGGGGATTCATCCAGTAGAACTTTCTCATTAGACTTGGTGATTATCACTAAATTTATGCTATTCAATTCAATGGGAAGTTCTTCCAGCGAAATACGTTGCCATACTTTACTATGGAATTTAAAAATAACATAAGGAGGATTGGGTCTGCCCCATTTATTGTAAGAAAGACATAATGCGGGTGTTGATATCATATATGGAACCCCATCTAATATGTGAAGGGCAAGCGGAGTGAAATTTGCTCTCTTGATATCCTCCCCATACTCATTCTTCCATGAAATATATTCATTAGTATTAGGTATGGTAAATGAGATCGTTTGCTCCTTTATTGGAGGCGATTGCCCTAGTTCACGGCGACCACCATAACTTTGTGATCTATCTACCATGATCTTGCTACCGTCGTGCAGCACGACCTCTTCCTGCCAACTCACAATGTCAGAGGCAGTGCAAGATAACATGATGCTAAATAAAATAGTGAGCGGCATCATCCAACGCCAAAAAATTTTTTTAACATTCATTTTCGTCCCCGACACACATCAGAGTCGTTGCTTTAACGCTCTTTATTTTGTGTTGAATGAGCATATTCGTAATCATCTCACCACATGATTAACCGCGTGTTGCGGTATGGCTGTAGCGTATTTTTTCGAAAACCTCTTCGCACGTATCTTATATTTTTCGTTTGAATTTAGTTCAGATAATATCAAAACTGGGATACCCACCTTTTTGTGTGCTGACTATACAGCGTCTTGCTCAGAAAGGTGGGTGTCCTGATTTTTGTCTGATTTTTAGAGGCGGTTGTTATGCAAATTGGCTAATTCCGCAGATTCGATGGTTTTAGAAATAATCTCTTCAAATAGCTCTAACTGTCCCGCTGGAATTAACTGATCTTGTATGCTTTTTCGTTTATTTGAGTCAAACAACCTTTCTGCTAACCAACCAACTAGGTACATTAATGAAAGACAGCCACCGGCAGTAGCTATATTACCTTCGATAACGAGAGGTAGATCCTGAACGTCCCCTCCCATGCTTTCTAGAGCAGCCTTAGCGTGTGGATTTTTCGTTAACTTCTTCCCGTTCAGCAAACCAAGTTCGTGTAAAATAAAAGACCCTGCGCATATAGAGCCGATGAGTTGCTTTTTAGGGTCAAGTTTTAAAGCGGACATGAAGTCTTTGTCTTTCAGTGCAGCTGGGATCCCTCGGTAACCACTCGTGATCAAAACAACATCTTGCTTATTAACCTCAGAGATATGGCCTTCGGTCTTCACTGAAATTCCGAGTTGCGAGTTATGCTCTACCTTAGTGCCTAATATTTTCACATCCCAGCTATCAGTGGTTCGACCAAGCAAGTCATACATAAGAAAGAAATCTACATCTGTAAAATCATCAAACAGAACAATGCCCACTTTATACATAATATTTCGATCCTTTATTGTAGCTCGAACAAGTCGCATCACGCCTGCTCAAGGAGCTGGCAACGCCACGTGTTGACAGTCCCTCTTGAGGTGTCTGTTACGCGTTTTTTCAAAGCGCACTCTGAAGCCTTTGATTAAGCTCCCATAAGGCTATTTTGTTTGAGTCATATTTCAAACATTCACTAGCCTCTTGGAAGCTACACCAACGAAATTTTGTATGCTCATTTGATAGTTGTGGCTCAGCAGATACCCGAACTGAGAAAGAATATTCAGGTACTACAAACTGATGATTAGTCCAATTTTCATGACCAGCATAGTACACCTTGGGAAGCATACACATTGAGTCAAGCTGCTGCCAATCACAGCCAATTAAACAGGTTTCTTCTTTAAGCTCCCGTTTTGCCGCCTCAAGAATGGATTCGTTATCTTCACCACCGCCTGAAATAGCTTGCCAAGCCCCATTGTCACTTCGTTGTCCGATTAAGTAACGAGGTTGTTCATTGAGGATTTGATACGGAAATACTAATACTTGAAATGGTGCTCTCATTGATTGTTCCTCTAATCGCATAACGCCCGCTTAAGGGGAAAGGTGAGTATCATCATTTTTATTCTTCACGTTCACTTCACCGAGCGGGGGTAGGGTAGGCTCATGTTTTCAGTCGGAGCTTTACTCCATGCCCACCATAGTCACTCACGCCGCCGTACCCCTCTGCCTTGGACTGGGGCTTGGCAGCCGGATCATTCCGCCGCGCCAGCTACTGGCGG